>JAYUYE010000910.1:0-7685 GCA_043752985.1 Myxococcales bacterium | reverse complement strand
CGGTCCCGATTCTCGGAGGAGCGTTCTGATGCGTCATCTCATCTTCGGTTTGGGTCTCCTCGCGGCGTGTGGCGACAATCTCCAGCGCGCAATGGATGCACGGCCGATCGACAGCGCGCCTCAAGACGCCTCGACCGACGGACCTTGCGCCACCGGCCGCTACGTTACCGGCGAGCTGCTTGACCTCGACTCGACGACTGCCGCGCTCGCCGGCATCAACGCCGCGACGTTCACGCAGCGCGGTGGCAGTGCGACAGACATGACGTCCCCGAATGGCCGGTTCGAGATGTGCGCGTCGTCGACGACGAGCTATCTGTTCGACGTCGATGCACCCGCGACCCACGTCGATGCGATCGCGTACTTCGAGGTCGAGGCGCTCACGGCGCGGATGATCAGCTTCAGAACCTGGACCCCGGCGCGCGCCGTCACGTTCTACACGTCGCTCGGGCTCACGTACGACACGACGAAGGCGCAGGTCCTCGTGTTCCTCGCGGGCGACCGCAGCCAGCTCACGCTGAGTGGAGGGGCGCACGGCACCGTGGTCGCGGGCAACGACGACGCAACGCCCGGGACGGTCACGTGGGCTGCAGGGAGCAGCGGTCGCTACATCCTGTTCCCGAACGTCGATCCCACGGCGGGCGAGGTGATGGTGATCGGCGACCTGTCGGGACCCCACACGGTGCCCGTTGCTGCGGCGAAGATCACGTTCGTCGCCGCGGCCTGGGTGTTCCTCTAGCTCACGGCCGGCGAACGCGGAACACGAGCGCGCCACCGAGGCGGACGTCCTCGTAGTCGGCGAACCCGATCCGCTGCAGCCACGCACGGAGCTCGCTCGGCTCGAACCGGCGAATGCCCGCGGCACGTGCCGCGAGCCGGCCCAGGATCGTCGGTGCTTCGGCGAACGTCGAGCCGACGTAGAGACCGCCCGGGCGAAGCACGCGACGGATCTCGCGGAACACCAGCTCGGGGTCGTCGTACGCGTGGAGCGCGCCCGCGTTGTTGACGCCACCGAAGACGCCGTCGACGAAGGGCAGGGCGTGCGCATCGGCGCGCACGAGCACGACGTTGGTGTAGCCACCGGTCCGCTGTGCCGCGACCTCGAGCATGGCGCGCGAGATGTCGAGACCGACGATCAGCGCGCCGGGTGCCGAGGCTGCGAGCGCGCGGGCGAATGCACCGGGGCCGCATGACAGGTCGAGCCACGGGCCGGGCCGATCGTCGAGCGAGAGCCCGTGCTTGTGAATGAACAGCTCGCCCGCGAGACCACCAACCGACGCGCCGGCGCCCTTGCCCGCGAGCATGCGGACGAAGGTCGGGCGCCAGAACCGGTCGTAGATTCGCGCGACGACGTCGCTCTCCATGAGCCGTTGTTCGGTGTTCGAGGGAACGGGCTCGCCGCCGACCGCGACATCGATCAGATCGAGGACGCCGGGCGCGGCCAGCGCCGGCTCGAGGCCACACGAAGTGCACCGAGGGTTGCGGGTGTCGCGGAACGGCGCAGCGGTACGGCACCGCGGGCAGGCGAGGATCGGCAAGACGGCTGGATCCACGCTGGTGTTGTAGCGAATGGAGAACACCAATTGTTGAATGTCGACCGGGTTTTGGGTACCACGAGTCTTCAGAGGGACCAGATGACGCATGCCAGATGGCGGTGGGTGGGGCTCGCGATCGTGATCGCGGGATCCTCGACCCGTGCGACCGCACAACCCGCCAAGAAGGGTGCTGCGAAGGGCGCCGCGAAGAAGGTCGATGTCTCGGCCGAGACGATGGCAGCACTCGGTGGAACGGATCTCGAGGCCGCCGCGAAAGCCGCAGAGCTCCTCGGCACGAACGCGCAACCCGCCGCGCACGAGGCACTGCTCGATGCGCTCGCGATCGGACTTCCGGCCGCGGTTGCGGTGCCGGCGATCACCGCGCTCGTGACACACCCGGCTCCACCCGACGTGCTTGCGCTCCGCCGCTACGCCGGTCACGTGAATCCGTCGGTACGCAGCGCCGCGATCAATGCGCTCGCGGGATACCCCGATCCCAAGGCGCAGGCTGCAGTCGCCGCCGGCCTTCGCGATCCGGTTGGCTCGGTCCGCAGCGCATCGGCGGCCGCCGCGGGTCGCGGACGCGTCAAGGTCGCGATCGAGCCGATGCTGCTGCTGCTCGCGAAGGGCGAGGAGGCGTCGGCGCGCGGACTCGCGCAGCTCGCCGATCCGGATCTGTCCCGCAAGATCGCCGATCAGCTCGGCAAGGTGCCGGATGCCACGCTCGTCATCGCGCTCGGTGCGATGCTCAAGCGCGCCGACTTCGGGCCCGATGCGGTCAAGGTCGAGATCGTCCGGGCAATCGGCAAGATCCAGGACCCGTCGGCGGTCAACGCGCTGACCGACTACATCGATGCGACGCCGAGCACCCCGGTGCGGACGTCGCGCCAGGAAGCCGTGCTGATCGTGGAAGCACGCACGGGAGGCAAGTGATGCGCGCTCTGCTCCTCTCCTTGGTTGCCGTCATCACCGTTGCCGCGTGCGGACCCAAGGCTACGTTCCGGCTGTCGTCCGACGAGAACAACGAGTACGCGCTGCGCGAGGCACTCGCGAGGCGTCAGCTCCCCGCGGCTCCCGCGCCGGTCAACTCGTCCGGGCAACCACGGGTGTTCGTGCTCACCGCCGGGTCGCCGAAGACGATCGTCGCATACGACCTCGCTGCGGGTAGCGTGCTGTGGAAGGCCGATGCCGATGTGCAGTCGCGGATTGCCGTCGGTGGCGACTTCATCGTTGCGCTCGAGGGCAAGCAGATCGTCGCCCGCGATCAGAACCGCGGCGCGCCGCGCTGGAAGATCGATGTCGGTGGCACGTTCATCGGTGTCGCGGCGGATGCGGAGCGCGTCTATCTCACGCACAAGAAGAACGGCAGCACGTGGTTTCTCACCGCGTACTCCGGATCGTCGGGCGCGGAGTTGTGGAGCGCCGACGCAGCGGGACAGCTCGGTGCACCCGCTGCGCATGGCGGCGTGGTCTACGTGCCGTTCCTCGCGCAGTGGCTGACGATCGTGGACGGCAGGACCGGCAAGCAGCTGACGCGCGTGCGCGGCATCGATGAACAGATCTCGATGCTCCGCGTGACCAGTCAGGTTGCGTACTTCGGCTCGAAGCAGGGCGTGTTCCGCCTCGACGAGCGCAGCGCCTCCGGCAAGCGCGCCGAGGCCACCTACGGCCAGGTCAAGATCCCAGCACAGCTCGAGCGCACGACGTATGGCCGCGATGCGTACGATCCGATTCACCAGACGTACACCGCCGCGGATCGCTCGCGTGTCCTGTGGTCGTCGGAGCCAACGACCTCCGGCCCGATGAAGCTGACCGCGGAGGGCTACGCCATCCATTACTTCCGCTACGTGCTCGGGTTCGGCAACGATGGAGAGCTGCGCTGGGCGTACAGCCACCCGCGCGTCGAGCTCGTCGCGTCCGAGCACACCGGGGTCGTGATCGCGGGCGTCGCAGCGAATGGCGACATCGTGGCGCTCGATCCGCGAACTGGCGCCGTCCGCGCACGCAAGAGTCTCGGCACGACCGCGCCGGTGCTCGGCGCGACGTTCGATGCGGACGGCTGGCACCCGTCGGGCGCGACCGAGCCGGTCGATACGGCCGGCGCACTCGTCACGATCGCACGCGACCGCGACGCCCGCTTCGATCGCGTCAAGGAGCTCGCGGTCGGCGCACTCGCGAAGCTGCCGGGCCCGGCGGTCACGAGCGAGCTGCTCGCGATCCTCGAGGACACGCGCGCGCCGCAGCGCTTGAAGGACACGGTCGTCGATCTCTTGGTCGCGCGGCGTGATCCGGCGAGCCTCGCGGTGTTGACCCAGCAGCTCGCGGTCAAGACCGACTACCTCGCGGGAACCCAGTCCGATGCACTCGCTGCGGTCGCCCGGGCAATCGCGGGCCTCGCGGGAACCGCCCTCGACCCCAAGCAGGTCGAGCTGACGCTCGTCGCGCTCCAGGACCATCTCGATGCGCCGACCACGGCCAGCCCCGAGCTCGTCCACGTGATCGCTGCGATGGTCGCGATCGGCGGCGGTGCCGAGCGACCCGCGCTCGCCTCCCACCTGCTCCTCTATCACGCAGACGATGATCGCGGCTCGGATGCCACCTGGCAGAAGGCCATCGTCGAGGGCCTGTCCGCCACGGCAAGCCCCCGCGACCGCGTGGTGCTCCGCTACGTCGCCCGGGACCCCCGCAGCAAGCCGGGCCTCGTTGCACTGATCCAGGAGTCGATCGGCCCCCCCTGAAGGGGGACCTACGCCGTCCGATTGACACCGGGAACCGGGCCAGTCACGCTCGTGGACAGGTGCCGGCTCGTCGATTCAGGATCGTGATCTGCCGCGGCCCCGAGTGCGGGGACCGTCGGGGATCGGCCGTGCTCCACGACGCGTTCCGGTCCGCGCTGGAGGCAAATGCGGCGCGCGAGCACGCGGAGCTCGCGTGGCAGAGCTGTTTCGGGCGTTGCACGCAGGGCCCCAATGTCCTGGTGCGTGAGGTCGTCACCCCCGAACCGGGCGGGTTCACCGGCGGTGGCTTTGCGACATTGCCGGGCCCGCGTGGGCTGACGGCCCTATATAATCGGGTAGACGTGAGCCGCACGGGGCCCGTCGTCGTGCAGCACATCCTCGGCGGTCAGATCGTCCGAGAGTTCATCGAGCGGCCCGGGCCTACTGGCATTGGCGTCGTTGACCCCGTAGCATCGAGGACGAAAGACACCTTGAAATGACTCGCACATTCACCACGCTCACCACGCTCGTGCTCGCCCTCGGTGCTTGCAAGGGTGAGACGAAGATCCAGGCCGATCCGCAGACCCAAAAAGACCTCGATTCGTGTCGCGCTGCGATCACGGAGAAGGACAAGCTCTGCAAGGCGATCGAGGACGACAACGCGCGGCTGCAGCGCGAGAAGGGCACCGCTCCGGGCGACATCGTCGTGTCGATCGAAGGCAATGCGTTGACGGTCCGTCCCGGCAAGCCGGGCGAAGCGCGTCCGATCGATGACAAGGTCGCGGGCGAAGCGTCCAAGCAGTTCATCGACGTCGTCGCCAAGTCGCGTGGCGCGATCCAGAAGTGCTACGAGCAGGCGCTCAAGAAGGACACCGGGCTGCAGGCGCGGACGATCACGTTGACCGTATCGGCGAGCTTCTCTCAGGCCGGCGGTTACAAGAGCTCAGCGTTCTCCCCGTCGCTCGGCGACGCCTTCGATACGTGCATCAAGACCGTCGCGAGCAAGTGGGTGCTCCCACAGAGCTCGCCGGCGATGACGTTCAAGGCGCAGGTGTCGTTGACGCCGTCGTGAGTCGGCTCAAGGAGCTCGAGAAGCGGCTCCGGGAAGAACCGGAGAACCTCGGGCTCAGGGTGATGGTTGCCGGCGCGATGCGCGAGGCCGGGCGTCAGGACGAAGCGGTCGAGCTCTATCGCTCGGTCGCTCTCGCGTATCGCGATCAAGGGCGCACGCAGCAGGCGATTGCCGTGTGCCGAAGCATGCTCGAGATCGCGCCAGTCGACGTTCGCTGTCACGCGCTGCTGAGTTCGCTCGCACCGCCGGCCGAGCCGTCGCGTCGCTCGTCGATGGAAGAGACGCCGTTGCCGCGCCCGATGCCGTATCACGTCGCAGATCCGACGACGCAGTCGCACAAGAAGCTATCGGATATCTCGCTGCCGCTCCCCGATGGCGCGGATACCCGGCCCGGCGGCGGCCACCAAGAGGATCTCGCAGCGGAGCTCGAAACGCGCCAGCGTCCCCGGATCGCGTCGGCCGAGCTCGCGCGGATCTCGCAGCCGCCTCCGACGGTGCCATTCGAGCGCGTCGAGGAGCACGAGGAAGAACCGACGGAGCCGCGCGACATGCTCGGGAACGCGCGGCTTCGCATCCCCGCACGCTCCGCGCTCGAGAGCGCATTCTTCGCACCGCTCCCTGTCGAGCACCGCGCGCACGTCGCCGCGATGTTCCAGCGCAGAACGCTCGCCGTCGGCGGCGTCGTGATCCGACAGGGTGAGACCGGGCACCCGCTCGTGCTGGTTGCACGGGGGCGGCTCGACGTGCGCGCGGAGCGCGGGGACGGCCAGCTGATCCAGGTCGGCTCGATCGGCATCGGCGAGTACGTCGGCGAGGCCGCGCTGCTCCAGCGAACACCGGCGACAGCACACGTGATCGCCGCAACCGATGCCGACGTCATGCTGCTCTCGGCGCGCGAGGTGCTCGAGCTCGCGGGCAGCTACCCTGCGCTGTGGGCCGAGCTCAAGGACGTCGGCGAGCGGCGCCGGCGCGAGCACGATCAGCGGTTGCGCCAGCGTTGATGGTCTAGCCGCGCTTCGCCATCAGGATTCGCTCGAGCGCCTCGCCGGCAGCGCGCGCAGCGAGCGCGAGCTGATCGTCGAACGTGTGGCGCAAGCGGTGCTCGGCAAACAGGACGCCGACGACGCGCTCGCGCACGGTGACGGGGACGAGCAGAATCTCGACGGGGGCGACGCCGAGCACGCCGGCGAGGAAGATCCGGCTCGCCTCGTCGTGCGTCGGACCGCGATAAGGCAGGCGCGTGCCGACGACATCCTGCAGCGTCGACGGTCGATCGAGGCGCAGCGTCGCGAACGGCATCGTCAACAGTCGCGGCTCGATCGTGAACACGCTGAGCTCGGTGACGCCCTTCGTCGCGCCGGCTTTGACGACGAAGAACCCGGCGCGGCGATGGGTCTCGGCGAGATGCGCGACCATCATGCTGACGACGGTATCGCGATCGTTCGCGTGCTCGAGGGCGCGGATCAGGTCGAGCAGCCGGGAGGTGGCGTCCTTCTGCGCATGGCTCGACGACGTCTCCGACGCGACCGCCGGCATGCCGCGCGCGGGCTCCGGTGGCGAAGGCGGCGCGACGATCAGCGGTGCCGTGTCGAAGCTCGATACCGGGATGCGGCCGGGGACATCGTCATCGGCGGACCCTGGCACCGCACCGAGCAGAGGAGGCGGAATCGTGGTGCCGGGTGGGCCCCAGCCGTCATCGAGATCGTCGTGGTCGTGCCGCTTCTTCGCGAGGTGCGCGGGGACGACGTCCGAGCTGCGCTGCGGAATCGCATCGTCGAGCTCGATCGCCGACATCACCGACGTCGCCGGACCACGATCGTCGTCGTAGTCGTCGAGATCATCGAACGTGGGTGCGTGCTTGCGAGCCAGCGGCGCGGTGATCGTTCTCGGGGGTGCGGGCCTCGGTGGCTCGGCGAGATTGTGCAGGCTGGTGTCGTCGCGCATCGGCGCCGGCGGGGCAGCGATCTCGTCGCTCGACGGGTCGTCGGGGCCCGGGGCAACTGCCATCATGTCGACACTCGTCGGAGCGTCGAGCTCGGCCTCGGTATCGCGATGCGCACGCGTGACCGCCGGCAGCGCACCGATCCCGACCTGCGTGGGGCGGGCAGGGCGCGTCGCGCGCGTGAACGGCTTCTTCGCATCGAGCACGACAACATCTTCGTGGTCGTCAGCAGGAACCGGCACGATCACCGGAGGAGGATCGCTCGGTCGCCGGCGATCGAGCAGCACGGGCTCGGACTCGCGATCGTAGGTCGCGTGAATCACGACGCCCGCGCTCGCCTCGTCGGAGACTTCGATCGTCTGCGTCGGAGTGCCGTTGGACTCCTCACCGCGGCGCGGCGCTGCCTCGAACTCGCCGGTCCG
>JAYUYE010000909.1:0-3102 GCA_043752985.1 Myxococcales bacterium | reverse complement strand
CGCCGACGGCGCTGACGTTGCCATGCGGTGCCGAGATCAAGCTCGTGGTGCGCAAGGCGCGGTTCGTATCGACGACGCGCGCCGTGACGCCGAAGGTCGGCACCAAGCCGATCAAGATCGCGCTCGCGAAGGTCACGTTCTCCGTCAAGGTCAGCTCGACGCCGCCGGGCGCGTCGATCACGGTTAGCGGCAAGCCAATGGGCTTCACGCCGACCACGATCAAGCTGCCGGTCTTCGAAGCGTCGACGCTAAAGATCGCGAAGGACGGCTTCACGGCGGACTCGCAGAAGATCACGCCGAAGCAGAACAACCAGACCGTGCACGCGACACTCAAGCGCACGACGAAGCGAAAGTAGCTCACGGTCCGGCGAGGCCGAGGTCGGCGACCTCGCCGCGCACCTTCGTCATGAACGCGGCGCCCGGATCGGGCTTCGAGTTGCGGTACGCCGGATCGCGCTCGACGTAGTAGGCGTGGTCGCGAAACCCCATCACCTCGTGGTGACCGAGGAGGTGCGTGATCGCATGCGTCGCCGCGAGCTCGCGGACGAGCGCGATGTTGGCCGTGACCTGCGCCGCTGTGAGTGGCCATTGTTTCCCGTCGCCGACGTTCTCGATCCCGATTGCGAGATGATTGAGGCCGATGCAGTGGCGGGCAAACCGCGTGTCGGGTTGCAGCCGTAAGATCGTGCCGTCGCGATCGACGACGTAGTGCGACGACACATTGACCTTGCCGGCGCGGCGCAGCTCCGGGCGACTCGCTTCGATCTCCACGTTGTCGAAGTAGCTCCGCGTACCCTTCGCCGAGTCACCACCCGTGTAGTGGAGGACGATGACCCGCGGCGTGATCACGAGGTCGGTTGCCGCCTGGTCGCTGTGTGCGCGCCGGTACTCGAGCGTGAGCGCCTCACGCGCCGCGGACCACTTCATAGGCGCGTCGACGATCGCGATCGCAGGACGCGCATCGATCACGACTGCGGCGACGTCGACCGGCGGCGCGGCCATCGCGGCATCGCTGACGATCGCAGCGTCCGCGACGACCGGCAGCGCCGCCGGAACCGGCTCGCGCGTGCGCGGCGGCGAGCACGCCGCGAACAAGCTCAACACGACGAGGCACCGCACGCCTTGTCGTACCAGCCCTACTTCCAGAACGCCATTCGACTCCTCTTCGTCGGTGTCGGTGCGCCGCCGTCTGCCAGCGTGGTGAGCTCGGCAGCGATCGCGATGGTCTCTGCGGCGAGCGCGGTGCCCGCGGTGAGCGCCGCCGACAACCGCTGCACGAGTCGTTCGACCTTCGTCGCGAGCTCGTCACTGGTGCCGACCGAGCGGACATCTTCGACCCATTCGGTCAGCCGCTGGCGCAGGACGCGGATCGCAGCCGCATCGGCACGGCCACGGCCACGGCCGTCGAGCTCTCGCGCCAGGGTTGCGAGGCTCGCGAGGTAGGCAGCGCCCAGCTCCGGTGCGGCGGCCAGCTCGCGCTCGAGGGACTGCTCCTCGCGCGAAGCGGACTGCTTGGCCTTCGCGGAATACGGCACTGCCTTCGCGGGAGGAACTCTGCCGTACCCGGGTGGCGGTGGCGGCGCGAACGGTCCGTTCGAGGAGGACATCGGTGCGCCCGCGGGTGCGCTGATCGGCGTGGCCGACGCATAGATCTTCGGCGGCCCGACCGGTAGGGGTGCCGGGCTCGGCATCGCGGGCGAACAAATCGACTGCCGCGGCATGCCGCCGAACGGCATCGCGGCGCGAACCAGACCGCTCTGCGTGCGCACGTTGGCTGCGCCTTCCCAGCCCGCGGGCGATTCCACCGGCTGAACGACCTGCCGGAGGCGGCCGCCCTGGTTCGCGATCTCGCTGCGATCGATGGCAAGGAACGCGGTGAACCGCGACAGCACGGTGAACGTCTTCGAGATCGAGATGATCTTGGCCTCGAGCTCACGGTCTTGCGCGGCCGCGTACCGATCCTCGAGGTCGCGGATCGCGGCCCGTGCCCAGCTCGCGCCGAGCCACGGCGCCGGTACCGCGTTCGGCTCGCGCGCACCGCGCTGCTGCATTGCCTCGCCGAGGCTCGTGGCGCGGACCTCGATCGCCGCATCCGCCGCAGCGGTGCCTCGATAGCGTCCGAAGATCGTCACGGGTGCGCCGGCGTAGACATCGGGGAGCCGGTGCGGCGAGGTCGCGCCGGGATCGATGTCGAGCCCAGACGGCGAGAGAGCGAGCTCCGTCGCGATCGGCGTTCCGATCCGGCGATGGACCTTCGCCATCACCGCGTCGAGCCGATCTTCGGACTCGACAAGCTCGCACAGTCCGCCGCCTGCCGCGGCGAGCCGTTTGAGGAACGCCGCGTTGACTGCCTGATCGATGCCGAGCGTGAACATCTTCACGTTGCGGAGGTTCGGCGCAAGCTCGCGCAGGATGTGATCCTCGTTGCCGACCTGGCCGTCGGTGACCAGCACGATGACGCGCTCGCGATCGTCGGTCCCCCCGGCGAGCAAGCGGGCCGCGCGGCGCAGCGGCTCGGCGAGCTCCGTGCCACCACGTGCCTCGATCTTCGCGAGCTGCTCGACAGCGCGATAGCGATTTCGATCGCTGGCGGCGACGAGCATGGGGTCTGGGACGAGATCGACCTCTGTATCGAACGCGATCGCTGTGAACCGATCGCGCGAGGTCAGCGTGTCGATCATGCGCGCGGCAGCACGGCGTGCGGCGACCATCTTCCAGCCCTTCATGCTGCCGGAGCGGTCGATCACGAACACGACGTCGCGCGGCCTCTGCGCGACGGAGGTCGTGCTCGGCGGCACGAGCGTCAACAGATACGTTCCGGCGCGGCCGTCCGCGTCGTCGACGCAGACGAGTGAGCTGCGCAGCTCATTGCCGTCGAGTCGCCAACGCAGGATGAAATCACGATCGAGTCGCTCTCCGGGCTGGAGCTCGATCACGTGCGCATCACGGCGCGTGGTGGTCACGGTGTGCAGGCTCGACGAGACGTCGTGCACGTTGTGGCCCTCGAGGGCGATGCGCACGCCGAGGCGCACGCGGTTCGGGCAGCCGGGAAGGCTGACCGCGGGCGAGATCCGCGAGGCATCGGGGACAAGGTCGGTATCG
>JAYUYE010000908.1:0-3102 GCA_043752985.1 Myxococcales bacterium | reverse complement strand
CGGTCGAAACGTCCGGGCGGTCGACCGTTCATAGCGTGACGTCACAGATGTGCATGTGTTCTCTGATGGCTCCTACGTAGGGGGCCGGTTGTATCCCGTACCCCCGGTCGGGGCAACGGGCGTCAGAGAATGAAGTTGAGGGCGAATGCCGTCGACAGGCCGCCGTAGGACCCGCCCCCGTCGATCTCGGGCGTGACCAGGTAGCGGGCATCGATTGTCAGCCGGAGCATGCCGGGCCCCAGCGGGAAGGTCGAGATGCCGAGGCGCAGCCCAGGGCGCAGCCCGCGCGCGTCGGCGTAGTTGCCGTCGTTCACGGTCGTCTCGCCGTCGATGTACGCGAACACGGCTCCGAGATAGAACAGGTGGTTCGCGTACAACCCGTACGCGGGCTCGATGTAGTAGCCGCTGTAGCCAACCGTCGCCGTCTGGCCAGGCATGACCTCGACCGATCCGGAGTCGCTCGTGAGGCCCACGCCGAGCGAGAGCGCGCCCCAGTAGCCCTGGAGGTAGTAGTCGGCCGTGCGACCCGAGTCGATCGATTGGCCGTTCGCGGTCCCGGACCACATGATGCCGCGGCGAAACCCGATGCTCATGCCGCCGCCGAGCGGCGCCTCGCCCCTCACCGAGCCGGGGCCGCGCGACCATCCCTGACCTTTGTGATCGACGTGGGAACCGACGGCGGTCTTGTAGAAGGCGCCGTCGCCGGAGTCGAACGCGTACTCCTTGCTCGGGCCGTCGACGGCGCCGAACCCGAAGCCACAGCCCGTCGCGAGGTACACGACGCCGAGCACACGATACATCCGCGCCACGGTACAGGCCGCGTTCCGGGCTCGATACGCGCCGGACCACCGATCAGCGAGAACCTCGCGCGCTACTTCTGCTTCGGCCGACCCTGTCGCCGCCGGGGCGCCGCCGATGTTCACGGCGGCGACCATCTCGAAGCCTGCCTTGGTGGCGCGGCTGCTGGTGCTGGCGAACGTCTCGACCTGTCGAGGTTGTCGTCGCGCATGTCGATCACTCGTGCAGCCCCGGACGGCCCATCGTCAACGCGGGGCGACACGCCTGCTCCGTGGTACTTCTCCGCCGAGGTCTCGATGAGCGCAGCGATGGTCACAGTCACCCTCCCCGACGGCAGCCTGAAGCAGATCCAGGCAGGCACGTCGATCGCGGACTTCGTCAAGGAGGCGATCGGCCCCGGCCTCGCCAAGGCAGCCGTGCTCGCGAAGGCGAACGGCACGCTCGTCGACCTGTCGCGCACGCTGAACGAGGACACGAAGCTCGAGATCCTCACGACCAAGAGCACCGAGGCGCTCGAGGCGATCCGGCACGACGCCGCGCACATCGTAGCGGACGCCGTGCAGCGGCTGTTTCCGGGCACGCAGGTCACGATCGGTCCGTCGATCGAGAACGGCTTCTACTACGACTTCGATCGCGGCCAGCCGTTCACCGAGGACGAGCTCGCGCGGGTCGAAGAAGAGGCGAACAAGATCATCGCGGCCGACGTCGGCTTCGTCCGCAGCGAGGTCTCGCCCGATCAGGCGCGCCAGCTGTTCGGTGCGAAGGGCGAGACGTTCAAGGTCGAGATCATCGAGGACATCGTCGCCAAGGGCGCGAAGGTCCTGACCTTGTACAGGCACGGCGACTGGGTCGACTTCTGCGAGGGTCCACACGGACCGTCGACGGGTCGCGTGGGCGTGATCAAGATCCTCAGCTCGTCCGCCGCCTACTGGCGCGGCGATCACCGCAACAAGTCGCTGCAGCGGATCTACGGCACAGCGTTCTTCGACAAGAAGGGCCTCGACGCCTGGCTCAAGCAACGCGAAGAGGCGGAGAAGCGCGATCACCGCCGGCTCGGCAAAGAGCTCGACCTGTTCCACTTCCACCCGTACTCGCCAGGTGCCGCGTTCTGGACCCCGAAGGGCACCGCGATCTACACGACCTTGTCGTCGTACATGCGGCATCTCGCGCTCGGCAACGGCTACGTCGAGATCAAGACGCCACTGCTCTACAACCGGGCCCTCTGGGAGATCTCCGGGCACTGGGGCAAGTACAAGGAGAACATGTTCCTCGTCGAGGACAGCGAGGCGAAGGCGGCTGGCGATCCGGATCCGCATCACTTCTCGCTCAAGCCGATGAACTGCCCATCGCATCACCTCTACTACGGGTTCAAGAAGCAGAGCTATCGCGATCTCCCGCTGCGCCTGCACTCGCAGGACATCCTCCACCGCAATGAAGCGGCGGGCGCGCTCGGCGGGCTGACGCGCGTGCGGCAGTTCGCGCAAGACGACGCGCACATCTACTGCCGCGAGGATCAGATCGCGGACGAGGTGCAGAAGTTCGTGAAGCTGCTCGACCACGTCTACAACGCGGTCGGCCTCAAGTACGCGGCGAAGTTCGCGACCCGCCCCGCACAGCGGATCGGCGACGACGCGATGTGGGATCGCGCGGAGGGCGCGCTCAAGTCCGCGCTCGACGGTCTCGACCTCGCGTACGAGCTCAAACCGGGGGACGGTGCGTTCTACGGCCCCAAGATCGACTTCGACGTCTCCGACAGCATCGGGCGCAAGTGGCAGCTCGGCACGATCCAGCTCGACTACGCGGCGCCCGAGCGCTTCGATCTCTCGTACACCGGCGAGGACGGCAAGAACCACCGCCCGGTCGTCCTGCACCGTGCGATCTATGGTTCGTTCGAGCGCTTCATCGCGATCCTGATCGAGCACTTCGCCGGCGTGTTCCCGGTGTGGCTCGCGCCGGTCCAGGTCGCGATCGTCACGGTCACCGATCGCGTCAACGAGCATGCGCGGGGTGTGATGACGCGACTCGCCGCCGCGGGCGTGCGGGTCTCGTTCGACGAGAAACAGGGAATGATGAACGCGAAGGTCCGCGACGCCTCGCTGCAGAAGATCCCGTACACGATCGTGCTCGGCGACAAGGAAGTCGAGAGCGATCAGGTCAGCGTGCGAGCATTCGGCGGCGGCGACAAGGCGAAGATGGAGACGATGCCGTTCGCGGCGTTCGCCCAGAAGCTCGCCGACGAATCGCGATTTCCCTGATCCGGCCAGCCGGTTCGGGCGCCGCGCTCACCTCACGATCGGCGATGTG
>JAYUYE010000907.1:0-3103 GCA_043752985.1 Myxococcales bacterium | reverse complement strand
TGACGAGGTGGTCGTCACCGGCGACGGCTGTCTCGAGCGTCTTCATCGCGGCTTCGCCCGCCGCGCGGACGTCGTCGTCGAGCAGCTCGCTGTCTGTCGCAAACGCCTGTCGGGTCGCGGCGAGAATCCGATCGGCCTCGATCCGCTCGATCACGAGGTTGCGCTTGACCAGATCTTCTTCCGCGTATTCGAACGAGTCGATCAGCATCTTCTCGACCTCCTCGTCGGTCAGGCCGTAGCTCGGCACGACCTCGATCGAGGCTTCCTTGCCGGTCGTCAGCTCCTTCGCCATCACCTTGAGCAGGCCATCTGCATCGACGAGGAACGTGATCTCGACCCGGCCCATGCCCGCGATCATGGGCGGCACGCCTTTCAGCGTGAACCGCGCCAGCGACCGGCACGTGTCGGCCGTCTCGCGCTCGCCCTGGAGGACGTGGATGTCAAAGCCGGTCTGGTTGTCCGCGTACGTGGTGAACGTCTGCGTCGCGCCGGTCGGGATCGTGGTGTTGCGATGGATCAGCTTCTCGACCACGCCACCCATCATCTCGATGCCGAGCGACAGCGGGACGACGTCGAGTAGCGTGACGTCCTTGCGGCCACCGGCAAGGACATCGGCCTGGACCGCGGCACCGAGTGCGACGACCTGCTCGGGATCGAGATCCGCGAGCGGCGTCCTGCCGAACAGCTCGGCGACGTAGTCGCGGACCACCGGAGATCGAGTCGAGCCGCCGACGAGGATCACGCCATCGAGCGCGTCCTTCGCGAGCTCGGCGTCCTTGAGCACGCGCCGGCACGCCTTGCCGGTGCGATCGAGCAGTGGCTGCGCCCAGGTCACGAGGTCAGCACGCGTGACCTTGCGCGCGATCGCCGCACCGCCGGTGAGGTTCGCAGCGAGCGAGAACGTCGCCTCGGTCGCATCGGTCAGCGCCTCCTTGACCCGGCGAGCCTCGCCGATGGCAGACGCGATCACGCGGCGCTGCGCTGCGGCGAGCGACGCCTCGGCTTCCTCGGTCGCGGCGAGCGGGATGCCGGCCTCGGCAAACACCGCGGTCGCGAGCGCGCGATCGAGGTCATCGCCACCGAGCGCAGAGTCCCCGCCGGTCGCCTTGACCTCGAACACACCGTCGACAAGCTTGAGAATCGAGATATCGAACGTACCGCCGCCGAGATCGAACACGGCATAGGTGCCGGTCGAGCCGCGGTCGAGGCCGTACGCGAGCGCAGCGGCCGTCGGCTCGGCGAGCAACCGCATCACCTCGAGTCCGGCGAGCCGGCCGGCATCGCGCGTGGCCTGGCGCTGCGCGTCGTCGAAGTAGGCGGGTACGGTGATCACCGCGCCTTCGACCGGTCCACCGAGCGCGGCTTCGGCGCGGGCCTTGAGCTCGCGCAGTACCTCGGCGGAGACCTCGATCGGCGACACCGTGCGGTTCCCCGCGACGCGCATCGTGACGGCGCGGTCATCGCCATGGAGCTCGTACGGCAACAGAGCGCGCACGCTCGCGAGATCCTTGGCGCCGCGGCCGATCAAGCGCTTCACCGACGCGAGCGTGTCGCGCGGCGCGTCGATCGCGCGGGCCTGCGCACCGCGGCCGACGATCACGCTGCCATCGGCCTGGTAGTGAACGACCGAAGGCACGAGCGGTCCGCCGTCCCCCGAGATGACGAGTGGGGCCTCGTCCGCGACATGCGCGACCAGACTGTTGGTGGTGCCGAGATCGATCCCGACGACGCGCGGCTTGCACGCCTCCTTGACCGTCGACTGACCGGGCTCTGAGATCTGGAGCAACATCTGTACGACCTAGTCTTCGTCGAGCGCGCTGTCGCACGCTTCGAGGTAGCGCTCGATGAAGCGCACCAGGATCAGGCTACGCTTCACGGCGGCCAGATCAGCACGCGCGAAGCCATCGCGAACGAGCTCGAGCTCACGCGCACGGTTCGCTTGCATCGCAGCCTGCATCTTCTCGATCTCGGCGAGTCGCTTGCCCTGGATCGCCTCGGCGAGCAGCTCCCGCTTCTCGAGGATCGGCATCAGCGCCGCGGGATCGAGTCGCTCGTTGTCGCCGATCGTGACGCCGCCCTGCGCGAGCAGATACTCGGCGCGCGCGACCGGCTTCTTGAGGATCTGGTACGCGTCGTTGAGCGCGCGCGACCGCGACAGCGCGACCACGCGCTCTGCCGCGGGTGCACTGGCGAACCGATCCGGGTGAAGCTCCTTGCTCCGCTCGAAGAACGCCTTCTCGAGCGCCGCCACATCGACGTCGAACGCCGGAGTCAACCCGAGCAGCGAGAACGCGTTCGAGAAGTTAGAAATTGACGGATTCGCCACAACCACACGCGCCCTTGGCGTTTGGATTGTTGAACTTGAACCCGTGACCCATCATCCCGGTGACGAAGTCGAGCTGCATCCCACCGAGGTACACGAGGCTCTTCGGATCGACCACGATCGAGACGTCCGTGCCCTCGGGACCGTGGAACTGCTTGTCAGTCGGACGCACGGCCTCGGCCCACTCGAAGACGTAGGTGAAGCCGGTGCAGCCGCCGCCGCGCACGCCGATGCGAATCATCGAGGCGGGCGTCCCACGCTTGGTCTTCTGCTTCGCGATCTCCTTGGCTGCATTCAAGGTGACCTCGACCTCGCGCTTGCCGATGGTGGTCGGAGCGGAGGTAGCAGGAGCTGGCGTCTGCGGATCGCTGGCGGCGGTCATCGTGTTCACTTCGCGTGCTTCTTCTTGTAGTCCTCGATCGCCGCCTTGATGGCGTCTTCCGCGAGGACCGAGCAGTGGATCTTGACCGGCGGGAGGTTGAGCTCCTCGACGATCATGGTGTTCGAGATCTTCGCGGCCTGATCGAGGGTCATGCCCTTGATCATCTCGGTCGCGAGCGATGACGAGGCGATCGCCGAGCCGCAGCCGAACGTCTTGAACTTCGCATCGGCGATCAAGCCGTCCTTGACGCGGATCTCGAGGCGCATGACGTCGCCACACGCCGGGGCGCCGACCAGGCCGGTGCCGACTTCACTCGCATCGATTTCGTCGGTCTTGAACGTCCCGACGTTGCGGGGGTTCTCGTAGTGGTCGAGGACTTTCTCTGAATACGCCATGGT
>JAYUYE010000906.1:0-7701 GCA_043752985.1 Myxococcales bacterium | reverse complement strand
GCAAATGCAGGTGCTGGCACCGGCACCTGCGGCCCGTGCGTCACGTAGCTCGGGGCAGGACCGGCGCCTGGCACACCGACGGCGGAGTACGCGTGGGGCGTGGCAACCGACGGGAGCAGTGCGCTCGGCACGGGACGTTGCGCGGTGCTCTGCGCGGTCTCGGGCGGCAGCGCCGCGAGCAGCTCGGCGATCTGTTCGCCGAAGACTTCCATGGTCGCGGGCCGGACCTTCGGGTCCTTCGCCATCGCGGACAGGATCAGCTGATCGATCGCGGGCGGTAGCGCCAGATCGGGCCGGCGCTGTGACGGCGGCACGGTGACCTCGAGCAGGTGCTTCGAGAGCAGCGACATGATCGTCGGCGCCTCGTACGGTAGCCGCGCCGTGATCATCTCGTAGAGCAAACAGCCGAGGGCGTAGACGTCCGTGCGCCCATCGATCGTCTCTGCGCGGATCTGCTCGGGCGCCATGTACTGCGGCGTTCCGAGCAGGTCGCCGGCCTGGGTCATCGCCAGCTGCGACTGCCGGTTCTCGTCGCGCAGCTTCGCGATTCCGAAATCGAGCACGCGCACGATGTCCTTCTCGCGCCCGCGCTGCTGGAGCATCACGTTGTCGGGCTTGAGGTCACGGTGGATGATCGATCGCGAGTGCGCGTCGGTCAG
Source organism: Myxococcales bacterium (assembly GCA_043752985.1). Taxonomy (GTDB): domain Bacteria; phylum Myxococcota_A; class Polyangia; order Haliangiales; family Haliangiaceae; genus JABFXX01. The sequence continues at coordinate 7,042 of JAYUYE010000906.1, read as the reverse complement.
CGACGACGAAACTTGCAGCGCGATCGACAGTGCGCGCCGCAGCGACAACGGTGCCTCGCGATGGATGACGTGGCGTAGCGACTGCCCCTCGATGAACTCCATCGCGATGAACAGCGCGCCGTCGGTGTCCTGCCCGAAATCGTAGATGTTGACGGTGTTGGGATGGCTCAGCTTCGCGACGGCCTCGGCCTCGGCGTTGAACCGGCGCAGGAGGAGCTGACTCGACGCCATCTCGGGGCGCAGGAGCTTCACGGCGACGGTGCGCTTGAGCGAGATCTGCACGGCCTTGAAGACGGCCCCCATCCCGCCCTCGCCGAGCTTGTCCTGGATCCGGTAGCGACCCGCGATCACGCGCCCGATCAGGACGGGCGGCGCCGCGACGTCGGGATCGGAGGTCGGCTCGGTCGACAAGGTCGCGCGTCCGCACGATCCACAGAACCGAGCGTCGTCGACGTTGGGGGCCTGACAGTGCGGGCAGTTCACGGAAAGGTCTCGGTCATCGCAAAGATCGCGTACAACGGCGTCGCGCCACCGCGAAGGACGCGAGCCTCGATGCGGTGGTCGTCATAGAGTGCGATCAGGACGAGCGCTTCGCCACGGTCATCGGGGATCGCGACGAACGCCAGGTACACGCGCAGCGGCGAGCCGGCGAACGTCATGTCGGCGAGGGCGTCGGCTTCGGCGCCGGGCAACGATTCGACGAGCCCACCGCTGACCACGCCGTCGATCGACAGCCGGGCGCGCAAGCCGTGGGCGTCGATGTCGTCGATCCTGAGCTGCGCGTAGGCGCCGTCGCGAACCCCGATCTTGACGATCGGAGCCTCGCCGACGCGCGGGCCGCTCCAGTCGCCGCGGAACTCGCGCAGATCGCTGCAGGCGGCCGCGACGACCGCGAGAACGGCAACCGTGGTCCAGCGCACGGTTCGAACGTAGCACCGGCCGGGAGCAGTGCGCTACGGTCCCGGTAGATGCGGCTCTCCCTCGGCGTGGTGCTGGCGCTCGTCGCCACAGGCAGCCCTGCGTCCGCCGACCATGTACCGGAGGGCGAGTCGACGGAGCCGACCGCAGCGTCCGACGAGTTCGGTCCCGTGATCGTCATCGAGGGGATCGAGGTGTTTGGTAACACCGTCACGCAGCCCGAGCTGATCCGGCGCACGTTGCCCCTCGCCGTTGGTGACGTGATCCACGCAAGCGACAAGCGACTGCGCGATGCGCGGTTCAAGGTTCTCGCACTCGGCTACTTCCGCGACGTCACGCTCGCGATGCGCAAGGGCTCGACGCGCGGTCAGGTCGTCCTCGAGGTCCGCGTGATCGAGCGCGGCACCGTCGTGCTCAACCGGCTGTGGTTCGGCACCACGAACGTCTCGCCGTACTGGCTCGGCGCCGACGTCGGGCAACGCAACCTTCTCGGTCTCGGCGTCTCGATCGGTGCTGGGTTCATCTACGCGGCGCACGGCGACGTCGAGGACAGCCGCGAACAGTGGGCCGGTGAATTGCGCGCCGCGGATCCATCGCTGCTCGGCACGCGATGGGGAGCGAACGCCGCGTTCACGCTCGTCCACGGCAGCGAGGCGTATCGGATCACCGGCGACCCGCAGGACGTCGAGGCGCGCGATCTCAAAGCGTTCCCGTATCGGCGGTTCGGTGGCCGCGCCGGGCTGACCTACGACGTCACCGCGCTATCGCGAATCTCGGCCGGCGTGCGCGTCGAGCAGATCGTCGCCGACCTCCCGGTCGCCCCCACGCGCGAGCTGCTCGACGGCCGAACCATCGCCCTCGACCTCCACCTCGAGCCGGGAGCGAGCCGCGTGGTCACCGCCGGTATCTCGTTTGATCGTGACACCCGGCCCGACCCGATTCTCCCGCACCAGGGCGGTCGCGTCACCGTCAGCGCGGAGCTCGGTTCTTCCCTGATCGGCGGCAACTACGAGTTCGCGACGCTGTTTGGCCGCTGGGAACACTACTGGCCGCTGTTCGGCGGCAAGCACGCGATCGCCATCAAGGTCGCGGGCGGCGTGGTCATCGGCGATGCGCCGCGGTTCGATCGAATCCACATCGCCGACGTCAACCGCATGCTGACGCCGCGCGCACTCGGGCTCGTGCTGTCCGCGGCCCCCCCGCTCGACATCCTCGGCACGCGCCCCGACAAACCGACTTACGGCGATCTCGGCGGCAGCGCAAACCTCGAGTACGCGTTCGAGCTGTTCCGCGGCACCGGCAAGAACCGAGTCTACGGCGGCGATCTGTTCTTCGGCGCAGGGCTGTGGGGTCTTGGCGAGCGCGGCGATCTGCGGTCGCGTGACACGAGCTTGAGCAATGCGGTCCCGATCGACATCTACATGGACGCTGGCGTCCGGATCGACACCGACGTCGGCGTGTTCGAGATCACGATTGCCAACGCGCTGGGGCGCCTGCGGTGAAGGCTGCGCTCGTCACGTCCGCGGTGCTCTCGCTGCTGGTCGTCGCGCCCGCCAGCGCCGACGACGAGCGCCCGGAGGTCGTCAAGATGCGCTTCGTCGAGCGCGGCGAGTTGCTCCACGTCACTACGAAGATTGGCAAGCTGTTCGATCGCGCAGCGTACGAGGCGCTCGACAGCGGCTTCACGTCGACGATCGTGATCCGGATGTGGGTGTATCCCCGGGACTCCACGGACCCTATCGCGTTCAACCTCATCAACCGGCAGGTGCTCTACAACCTGTGGGACGAGGTCTACGAGCTCCGGTTCGTCGATCCGACCGGGACAAAAGTCTTCAAGGACAAGCGCAAGGCCGAGGCGTTGACCCGGCTGACAAACCTCGACGACGTCGCGATCGCGCGACTCGCGGATCTTCCGTATGGCCAGGTGTTCCTGCTCGCGATGGAAGTCCAGCTCAACCCGGTGTCGAAGGAGACACTCGCGCAGGTCCGGCGCTGGCTGAGCCAGGGTAACGGCGGCGGGCTCGACCGCGGCGGCGCATTCTTCGGCTCGTTCGTGTCTGTGTTCGTCAACCCGAAGATCCCCGACGCTGACCGTGCGCTGCGGATCCGTTCACAACCCTTCTATCGGCCCCGCCCATGATCAAGCGCAGCAAGCGCATCTCGCTGCAGCTCAAGCTCGGCGTGTCCCTCGTGTTGCTGGTGACGCTGCCGCTCGCGGTCGCGTACGTCCTCGTCGGTCAGCTCGGCGCCACGGCGGCGAACGTTGCTGCAAGCGATGCATCGGCGCGCATCGTCGCGATGGACAAGGCGATCCATCGCTATCACGAGCTCGTGAACCTGACGAAGCGCATGCACGGTCTGACCGCCGATCGCCTCGCGCGCGGGATCACGCGACGGAGCGCGGAGACTCCTGCCCCCGATCCCCAGACAATGCTGCGCGAGATGATCGACGACCCGGACCAGGCCGGGCTGCGCGGGCTGACGATCTTGCGTAGTGATGGCAGCGTGCTCGCCGAGGTCGGCAAGTCATCGTCGGGTGCCGAGTGGCGCGACAAGATCGTCGACGAGCCGATCGCGGACGGCAAGACGCTGCACCTCACGTTCGAGGTCTCGGCCTCACTGCAGCAAGATCTGCAGGAGCTCAAGGAAGCGATCGACGGCACCCGCGCCGTCTCGCAGATCCAGAGCGCCCTGCCCTCGAGCTACCAGTTCACCTTCCTCCTCGTGATCGCCCTCGCCGGCTCGGTCGCCGCCGCGATCGGCATTCTCGCATCACGGTACTACACGCGCCGGATCGACGCGATCGTCGCGACGGCGCGCAAGGTTTCGGACGGCCAGCTCGATGCCCGCGCCGAGGTTGGCGGCCGCGACGAGGTCGCCGAGATGGGTACCGCGTTCGACACCATGCTCGACGATCTCGATCAATCACGCCGCCAGGTCGAGTATCTCCAGCGGATGGGTGTGTGGCAGGACGTCGCACGGCGCCTCGCCCACGAGATCAAGAATCCGCTGACGCCGATCCAGCTCGCGGTCCAGCAGTGCGTGTCGTCGTACAAGGGCGAAGACCAGCGGTTCGCCAAGCTGCTCAAGGACGCCGGTGAGATCGTCGGGGAGGAGATCGAGGGGCTGCGCAGGCTCGTCGATACGTTCCGCACGCTCGGCGCGCTGCCCAAGGTCGAGGCCGCACCGATCGCGCTCGCCGACGTGATCGGGGAGCTCGAGCTCGACCCCATGATGGCGGCGCGGCTCACGCTGGTCCCGCCGTCGGAGCCGGTCACCGTGCGCGCCGACAAGCTGCTGCTCAAGCGCGTGCTCGCGAACCTGGTCGAGAACGGGATCCACGCCGGCCAAGAAGCGGGCCATGCAGGCGACGTCGTGATCCGATGGACGAGCGATCCGCGGCGCGACCTCGTCACGATCTGTGTCGACGATCACGGCAAGGGCATCGCCGAGGACAAGCGTGAGAAGATCTTCGAACCCTACGTGACGACCAAGGCGACCGGGACCGGTCTGGGTCTCGCCATCTCGCGCAAGATCGCGATCGAGCACGGTGGCGAGCTCGCTGTCGCTCCCGACCGCGCTCCCACCGGAGGCGCTCGTTTCGTGGTCTCCTTGCCGCTGCAGGGTCCAGATGCATCGCTGGCGTGAGCTCATCTGGCGTGCCGCTCTCGCGGGCGCCGTCGGGTGCGGCGCGAAGGCTCAGCCGGCACCGTCGCCGCAGGCCACCGCGGCCGCGCCCGAAGCCGACGTCCTCAACCGCACGTGGATCGTCGACAAGCACATCATGGTGAAGGGCTCGACGCTCGAGGTCGAGGACGCCAAGGGATTCTACGGCCGCACGGTCGAGATCACCGCGCAGGGGTTCATGAGCCCGTGGCAGGGCAGCTGTGATGCAGCGACGCGCGCGCAAGAGCCCAGGGAGCTGTCCGCGATCATCACGGAGCTCGGCATCAAGCCCGCCGACCAGGAAGTGATCGTGAGCTTCGGATTCGGCACCGACGTCGCGGAGTTCCGTTTGAAGTGCAGCGAGCGCGGATCCCCGCCGCCGTTCCTCGTCTACACCTCGAACACCAAGGCGATGACCTGCTACCGCGGCGCCTGCTACCTGCTGAACCAGTTCTGATCAGTCGAACGGCGTCGCCGCGAGCGCCGCATGGAAGCTCGCAGCGACCGGCGTACCATCGCACTCGCCGACCACCGGGTTCCGGTTCGTGCCCGACACATCGGAGACCCCAGCGCTGGTGAACGCGCCGGCCTGCGCCCAACCGTTGTCGTCCAGGAGCCACCGCACGGCTCCCGCGTAGCGCGATGACCGCGAGCCTTCGCTAGCCCGGCGGAGGAAGCAGCCGGAACAGCAGCGCGTCGTTGTTCTGCGCGGCGGTGCCGACACACTGCTTGAGATCGGCGAGCGCGCGAACGGCGGTCTCGGCGAGCATGCGCCCGTCGTCACGGCGCTGCGGTGCATCCGGCATCGTGCGCAGGTACGTCACGAACTCGTCGTACTTCTCGAGCATCTTCTCGGGATCGAACTCGGTGAGCATCGGGATGAAGTGCGCCGGATTGACGACGACCCAGTCGCCCTTTCCAATCTCGAGGACGTTGCGGTCCGCGTACGGCGTGGTCAGCTGCTCGTGCGGGATGGTCGCGAGAAAGCCCTCGTCGTCGGCCTGGTACTTGTGCGGCACGACCTCGACGAAGAACGCGAACAGCTCGATCCCCTTGCGGAGGTTGCCGAAGTCATCCTCGTCGAGGGGCGGGAACTTTTCGGGCATGCCGACGTGCAACGCGGGCATCACGACGCGCTCGAGGATGTCGATCGCCACCGGTGCGGTCGCGCGACGGAGAGCCACGATCTGCGCGATCGCCTCGAACAGGCCGCGGTCGTTGGTCTGCTTCGCAATCGACTCGGCTTGATTCGCCTTGGAGATCGCAGCGACGACCTGCTCGACGATCTGGGTGTTGCCCGGGCCGAGCCGCGGGCCTGCTTCCTTGATCGCTTCGATCAGCTTGGCGACGGGCTCCTCGTTCCACAGCTTCGCGAGCCGCACGAAGTCCATCGACATCCACTGGCCCAGCGGCACGGTGTGGAGGCGGATGTAGTGCTGGGCGAGGAACCGATCGATCTCCTTGCCGTTGTCCTTGTCGGATTGATCCTCGTGGAGCTGCCGGATCCGCTCGATCTCGGTGACCATCTTCTTGGTCGCCCCCGAGCCCATGCGCAACAGCTGCTCGCTGAACACGAACGGTGCGATCTCGAGGAACACCTTCGAGAACCCGATCCGCCACGCATGCGGATCGTCGCCCATCATCAGCCAGTGACCCCCGTGGCGGCGGCGCATGGTCTCGCCGATCCACGCACCGAACGTGAACCAGATCTCCCAGTGATCCTCGGACTTGAGATCGAGCTCGTCCTTGTCACCGATCTGACCGAACAGCCACGTGTCGAACGTGATCAGCTCGAGCGACTGCGCGAGCGACAGTGCACCGGGCTCGCCCTCGTGCTCGGCCAACGTCGCGACCGTGTCGCCATCGGGATCGATCAGCTCCTCGATGATCAGCTCGGACTGCCCGCGCGCACGCGACGAGAACCGATAGGCCCCCTCGCGCAGCTCGTTCATTGCCTTTTCGAAGCGCTCCTTGGCCTGCGCCTCGGCGGCCGCGAGTTGCTTGGTGCTCTCGCTCTCTGACTTCTTGCCGGACTCGGACACGACGGGCAGGATATACGCGTGTCGGCCGCCGACAACGGGTCGAAGCCCGGTTATTACGAGCGACTTCGTCGTGCGCTTCGGGGAGGCGTCGGCGCGGACGTCCTGCCAATCGGTGAGGCGTTGCACCCGCTCACCCTGCTTGCAATCGGCGTCCTGGTGCTCAACGACTGGGTGCTCAAACCGCGCTTCAGCCCGAGCTTCATCACCGGCAAGCTGAGCGACATCGCCGGCCTCGCAGCGGCGCCGGTTGTCCTGACCGCGCTGATCGGCCTCGTCCTGCTCGCCGCTGCCAAGCTGGGTGCCGGTGTCGGTCCGGGGCTGACGCAGCGTCGCCTCGTGCTCGCGGTCCTCGCGACGGGAGTCGTGTTCGCTGCGATCAAGCTGAGCGCGCGCGCAGCGAGCTGGTTCACCGACGC
>JAYUYE010000905.1:0-3106 GCA_043752985.1 Myxococcales bacterium | reverse complement strand
CTACAGCGCCTGCACACCGTGGTGTGCCGTGAACTACTGCGGTGATGGCTACGTCTGCTACGGCCAGGGCGAAAACTACGATGACGGCAGCGGTTACTGCTACTTCTACCTGTAGCCGCTCTGCCTACACGGCGAGATACGCCCGGGGTGGTGGATCTCGGCGCATTGGGATCGTTGGCATCGATCGGCTACTATAAGAATTGGATGTCGCGCTTTCCGGAGCCTGGCACGGTGCTGCTCGGGAAGTATCGTGTGAACTCGCTGATCGGCGAGGGCGGAATGGGCGTGGTCATTCGCGCCAAGCACATCGATCTCGACGAGGACGTCGCGATCAAGTGCTTGCTTCCGGAGATGCTCGAGCGCGCGGACATCGTGCAGCGGTTCCTGCGCGAGGCGAAGGCCGCGGTCAAGCTCAAGGGCGAGCACGTCGCGCGCGTACACGACGTCGGTCGCCTCGAGAACCAGGTCCCGTACATCGTGATGGAGTTCTTGGAGGGCGCGGATCTCAACGCGATCCTCAAGCACCACGGCGCGCAGGAGCCCGCGGTCGCCGTCGACCTGATGCTGCAAGCGTGCGAAGCGATCGCCGAGGCGCACTCGCTCGGCATCGTGCATCGCGACATCAAGGCGTCGAACTTCTTTATCACGCAGCCCGAGAACGAGTCGCCGATCCTCAAGGTCCTCGACTTCGGGATCGCCACGGCGCCGGAAGGCACGAGCGATCTGACGAGCACGCAGTCCGTGATCGGAACGCCAGCGTACATGTCCCCGGAGATGATGCGGTCGTCGAAGGCATCCGACACGCGCAGCGACATCTGGTCGATGGGCGTCGTGCTCTACGAGCTGGTGGAGGGTGATCGCCCGTTCCGCTCCGAGGCGTACTCCGAGCTCTGTCTCAAGGTCGGCATGGATCCGCCGATCCCGATCTTGAACCCGAACGTGCCCGAGGGGCTGCGCGCCGTGGTGATGAAGTGCCTCGAGAAGCCGCTCGAGAAGCGCTACCAGTCGGTCGCCGAGCTCGCGTTCGACCTGATGCCGTTTGCGTCGGACCTGTCGACCGCGCGCAAGTCGGTCGAGACCTGCGCCCGCCTCCTCGGCCGGCGTGCGCTCAAGTTGTTCGAGGGCTCGCCCGCCCGCACCGACGATTACACGCCGTCACCGCAGGCCCCGCAGCGGATCACGCCGACCAGCGCGCAGATGGCGGTCGAAGGGTCTGATGCCGCGCGCCGCGCCCGGCCGCTGACTCCGAGCGTGCGCTCGAGCAGCGGAACCCCGTCGCTCCTCGGCCGGCCGATGCCCGTCGTCGAGCAACCGAGGACGCCGACCAGCGTGGGCGGTAGTAGCGGCGAGGTCGTGCTGCCGGTGTACGCGCCGCGCCGTCGCGGCCTCCTGATCGGCCTGACGTCCGCATCGCTCGTCGCGGTCGGCGTGATCGCGATGCTCGCGTTTGGTGGTGGTCGCGGTGGCGCGACGTCGGGCGCTGTGCAACCGACCGGCGCCCAGCCAGCGAGTCCTCCGATCTCGCTCGAGCCGGCGGCGGAGCCGCCGAAGGTCGAACCCGCGAAGGTCGAACCCGCGAAGGTCGCCGAGCCGGTGAAGGTCGAACCGAAGACGACAGAGACCATGAAGACCGCGATCAAGCAGCCCGCGATCAAGCAGCCCTTGAAGAAGGTCCCGGTCAAGGTGATGGGCAAGAAGGACCCCGTGAAGAAGGATCCGCTGAAAAAGGATCCCGTGAAGGTTCCGGACGAGCTGGGCGGCGAGCTGTTCAAGAAGCGCGAGTGAGCTGGATACTCGACGAGCCAGCACGCCGCTGATCGTTGCGATCCGCAGCAATCTGCCGCGACCGCGGTCGCAACCCCGCGGATCGGCTGGGCCTCCTCCTGGCACGCGGCCTGCCTCTTGCGGACGGCATGCGCCTCGCCTGTGCTCTCGTGATGCTCGCCGCCTGCGCCGACGCCGGCGATGGGGACTACAACTCGGCCGAACCGGCGCCGCTGCTCGGCGTCGATGGCAGCCTCGATCAGGCCGACCGCAACTGCCACGTCGTCCTGCGCGACCTCGAGCGCAACTGGACCGGCCTGACCTGGGAGACCACCGGTTCGAGCTGGGTCTGGCAGGGCTCGATCGAGATCTCCGAAGCCGCCGCCGCCGAGGGTCTCGTGCCGTCCGCGATGTTCCGCATGGCGCCGAGCGGCTCGTGGTCGTCGGTGACCGCGACGCCAGTGACGAGTGCACCTGACCCCGCGACGCCGGGCTACGTCCGCTACGCGGTTCGCATTCACCAGGGCCTGCCGGGTCCAGGCTGGAGCGGCACGTCGCTGTCGAACGCCCGGATCGAGGTCGTCCCGTTTCTTGCGCTGCCCGAGGGTGGTCGGTTGTTCGATCACAACCGCAACGCGAACGAGGTCGCAAACTACCTGATGGCGTCGCCGGATCTCGCGATCTGGACCGACCCGACCGTGTGCGCTCCTCCCGCCGGCCCGACCCGCGCGCGCCTCGTGTTCGACTCCGACTTCTCGGAGCGCCGCGAGGGCGTGCTCGCACCGGGCGGCGAGGTCTCGGTCGTGTTCGATCCCGCGCGCCTGCCGACCTGCCGCAACTGGCGCAACGGCAACCCGCTCTATGACATCACCGCGCACCTCGTGTTCACGCCGGGTCTGCAGCGACGCGATGCGAGCGTTCGCGATGCCGCCGCTACCTTCACGGTGCCGAACGACGCGCGAGGCGTCGCCGTGTGGTTCGAGAACACCGGGATCCCGGGCTGCCAGACCTGGGACTCGAACATGGGCGCGAACTACACCTTTGCCGCGCTCGTTGCGCCGCAGTGGATGGGCGAGGCGCGGTCGCTGATCACGCGCGGCGGCAGCGATGGCTGCGACGGCGGTGCAGTCGCGAATTCGCCGTTCTCGTTCGACACGTGGGCTCGCCAGCGCGCCGCGATCACGAACTTGTGCTTCCAGGTTTACGAGCCCGGCATGACCGATCGCGATGATCCGGATCTGTGGCAGAAGCTCGACGTCCAGCTGCACTACCGCTACATCGGCGCGACGACCGGCCCGTGGCAGCAGAAGCATGTCAGCTTCGACCGCCGCGTCGGCAACAA
>JAYUYE010000904.1:0-3108 GCA_043752985.1 Myxococcales bacterium | reverse complement strand
GTGACCTCGAGCCCATCGAGCAGGAGGATCTCCTTCTTCGGTTTCGCCACGCCGGGATCCTTGCACGAGTGTGCGTGACCCCGCATGGTGTCGGGCCCATGCAGTCCCGGGCATCGCTCAAAGCATTGCTGATCCTGGCGATGCCCTTGGTGCTGTCACGCGCGACGCAGTCCGTGATGACGTTCGCGGACGCGCTCATGGTCGAGCACCTCGGGCCCCAAGCGATCGCCGCGTCCGCGACCGGCGGCTTCAACGTCTTCCTCATCATGATCCTGCCGATGGGCACGGTGTTCATCGTGCAGAGCTTCGTCGCGCAGCTCGTTGGCGCCGGAGATCGCGACGCCACACCCCGGTTCGCCTGGTACGGCCTGATCATCTCGGCGGTCGCCGGCGTGATCTCGATCGGCCTGATCCCCGCGATCGATCCGCTCCTCCTGCTCGCGGACTTCTCGCCTGGCCTGCGCGAACAGATGTCGAGCTACATGCACCTCCGGATGCTGTCGGTGGTGGCGGTCGTCGGCGTCGAGACACTCGGGAACTGGTACGGCGGGCTTGGCAACACGTGGATGGCGCTCGTCGCGAGTCTGATCAGCATGGTCACGGACCTGTTCCTCAACTGGGTCCTGATCTACGGCAAGCTCGGAGCGCCCGCGATGGGCGTCGATGGTGCGGCGCTGTCGTCGACGATCGGCAGCACCGTGGGCCTCGTGTTCCTGCTCGTCGCATTCTGGCGGCGGTGGGGCATGGCGATCGGAGGCCCCGCCCCCAAACGCGCGCCGCCGAACCTCTCCTTCAAGGAGCTGCGCCGGGTCATCCGGTTCGGCTTGCCGAACGGCTTGAACTGGTTCCTCGAGTTCGCGGCGTTCCAGCTGTTCATCAACGCCGTGTTCGGTGCGCTCGGTGACAACATGCTCGCCGCGTTCAACGTCGTGATCGCGATCAACTCCGTCTCGTTCATGCCGGCGTTCGGCCTCGCCCAGGCCGGTGCGATCCTCGCCGGTCAAGCGATCGGTGCGCGCCGGCACGGCGATGTATGGCCACAGGTCAAGATCACGCTGATGGTCGCGAGCTGCTGGATGGGCCTGATCGGGGCCGTCTACTTGATCAGCCCGACCACGCTGCTCGGCCTGTTCGACAGCGGCACCAGCGCCGAGTTCGTCACGATCGGCGCGACGATGCTGGTGATCAGCGCCGCGTGGCAGCTGTTCGACGCGATCGGCATCACGCTGTCGGAGACACTGCGCGCGGCGGGTGACACGACCTGGACGGCGATGGCCCGCCTGATCCTCGCGTGGGCCGTGTTCGTGCCGATGGCCTTCATCGTGGTCCGCGTCTGGGACGGTGGACCGATCGGCGCGATGCTCTGCGTCGTCGGCTACATCGCGCTGCTCTCCGGCGCGTTTGCCTACCGCTTCAAGTCCGGCGCCTGGCGCAAGATCGAGCTGATCGAGCCCAAGCTCGTCGAGCCGACCCGCTGAGCGTGTTCCGAAACCAGAAAACGCCCTCCGAGCGGAGGGCGTGACCGGCCGAACGCTTTGGCTTACTGGCCGAAGGTGCCGGCGAGCGTCAGCGACGTCACGAGTGCCGTGACGCCGTACGTGCCCTTGTAGTTCGGCATGTACTGCGTGTCCGCGGTGTCGCGCTCACCCGGGGTCACCCAGAGGATGCCGAGGTGGGCCGCGTACGCCTCGCTGAAGTTGTACGAGCCGCCGACCGTGATGTTCTTGCGGTCGACATCGGGGAGCTGCGCGGTCTGCGTCTCCGACGAGATCGGCGTGGGGTCATAGATGAAACCCGCGCGAACCGCGGCCTTGCCCTGCGCCAGCTTGTACTCGGCGCCGATGCGGAACGTCGTCGTGTTGTCGTACTTGTTCGGCGCGGCCGAGAAGTTCTGCTCGCCCGTCGACGGGTCCGTGCCCGCCAGGTTGATCCGCAGCTCGTCGTTGGCGAAGGCCTGCGCCCAGTTGATCCACACCGCGTTGACCTCGAGCTCGAGCTCGGGCGTCGGGGAGTAGGCAACACCGCCCCAGATCGATTGAGGCAGCGTGATCGCGGCCGTGATGTCGCCGTCGGGCGGCAGCTGACCGCGATACGGCGCCGCGATGTCAAAGTCGCCGGTGCCCGCGAAGTCGAGCTGCACCTTGCTGCGATACATCACGCCGAACTTGAGGCCCTCGACCGCCGGCGGGCGATACATCACGCCTGCGCGGAAGCCGACGCCGAAGGCATCACCGCCGAGGACGGCCGTGCCGTGGACGTCACCGAAGTCGACCGCGCGCTCGAGCTGGATCGTCGCCGGCACGAGGTCGACGCCGCCACCGAACGAGAGGCCCGGGACCTGCTTGTCGAGATTGATGCCGACGGACGGCGTGATGAAGTAGGTGCGCAGGGTCTGATCCTGGATCACGCCCGACTGCTCGTGGCGATCGGGCCACGACACCGAGAGACCGAACGGCAGGTGAAAGCCGAGGCCAATGCCGACCATGTCGTGAACGCGCGACGTGATGTAGAACGCCGGCACCACGGCGGGGCTCGAGTCGGTGGTGGTCTTCGTGCCACCGCTGAGCGGCTGGTACGAACCCTCGGCGACATAGAGCGCAGCGCCGATCGAGACCTGCGTGCCCTCGGAGACGGGAATGCCGCCGGGGTTGAAGATCACGGACGATGCGGAGGTGTTGCTCGCCGCCGTTGCGCCGCCGCGACCGGTGACCTTGGCGTCGTGCTCGTTGATGTTGAACGCGTTGCCCGAGGCTACGCCGCCGAGGCACGCGACCATGAACAGAGATTGCTTGAGAGTCTTCATGGGGTTCTCGATGACTAGCGGTTGGCGTTGAGGAAGGTGAGCGCGTCGGTCTGCAGACGCTGCGTGCCGAGACGACCGTCGGGGCCTGTGCCCGACGGACGCAACAGCGACGCGTGCTCGAACGTGTTGCCAACCGGCGCACACATCGCGGCGGTGGAGTTCGTGTACTGCAACCACTTGCTGGTCATCGGCATGTTCAGGATTGCTGCGGACGGCAGCATCGCCGGCGGCGGCGATGCGTTCGGCGTGCCGCAATCGGCGGCTGCCGGCATCAACCCGACGAGCGCGCCCTCGTTGCGCGTCGC
>JAYUYE010000903.1:0-7709 GCA_043752985.1 Myxococcales bacterium | reverse complement strand
GGGGAACGCGGGGGCAGCCGACGCCTGTGCTTCTGTGCGACGGCATCGGATGTGACGGCTATGTCTGGCGCTACTTGAGAAGTGATCTCGGGTCGCGGTTCGGACTGCATCCTCATTATCGAGGTCACGGCAGGACCGCGGCGCCACGGGATCCCTCCCGCGTGACGGTCGAGGACCTCGCCGATGACATCGCGTGTGTCCTCGATGATGCCCTGGTCGATCGCGCCGTGCTGGTCGGGCACTCGATGGGTGTGCAGGTCGCGCTGGAGACCTATCGACGGCATCCAGATCGCGTCAGCGGCCTCGTACTGGTGTGCGGCGCATCGTCGCACCCTCTCCGTACCTTCAAGGGCTCCGCGACGCTGGAGGAGCTGCTGCCGACAATTCAGAAGTGGATCCAGCGCGTCCCCCGCCTCCTCAACCGGTTGACCCGGACCTTGATGCCGACCCGGCTCGCTTATGAGGTGGCGAGCCGACTCGAGATCCGCCGCGAGCTCGTGGAGCCGGCGGACTTCATGCCCTACCTCGAGGGCATGGCGCGGATCGATGTCCGGCTGTTCGTGGCGATGCTCGCGTCGGCGGGCCGCCACTCCGCCGACGAGCTACTCGGGGAGATCAAGGTTCCGACCCTGGTCATCGCCGGTGGCCGCGACGGGTTCACGCCTCCCGAGCGCAGTCGTGCGATGGCCGAGGCGATACCGGCGGCGGAGCTCCTCGAGATTCCGAACGCGTCTCACACCGCGCCGATCGAGCGCCCGAACCTCGTCAACGGGACGATCAAGGACTTCATCGCGAGGCGGGTAGATGTGGTCGACTCTGTCGCGAACCATCCGTTGATAGATCCACGTCCACAGGAGTGAGACGCAGGTTTCTCGGACGCTGGGGTCAACTGAACCCTCATCGGCCAAATTCTGAGCGGCATTCGGGTTAGCGGCCGGTTACTACTTCATTTATGTAATCCTTCGCGCGGAAATTCATCGCTTTTTCGAATCGGATCCGGCAAGGTCGCCATCGATCGCAGAGCTGCCCTTTGGGGGGAAATTGAAGGGCTCTGCTGCGAGATCAGGACAAAAAAGCCATGGAAACCGACAAGTCAATGACACGCCCTGTCCTCCGTCGGCCCGATGACGATAACGACGGTCTGGTGGCTCTGCCGCCGATCCCGCTGGTTCGCCAGCGGCTCCGGTCGACCGTCAAGGACTTCGCCGTTTCGCAGCCCGGCCGCCGTGCCGCTGCACTCGCCGCGGTCTGGATCGCGGCCACTGGATGCGAAGCGGACCTCAATCACTACGATCCCGAGGAGGCGCTCCGCACCTACCGCCTGATCGAGTCCGAGCTCCGTGCCGAGCTGCGCATCTCGCTCGGCCGTGCGATCACGAACGAGCCGCACGCTGCGACTCGCAACACGATGATCAGCATGCTCGAGCACCTCGAGGAGCTCGAGGCCGCCGCTGTCGCGCCGCGCCCGGCTCGCCGCCGCCGCCGTCGTTAGTCGTCGCTACTACGTTTTGAAGGGTGAGGGGAGCCCGGGGGGACCGGGCTCTCTCCCGTTTCGGGCATCGAATGCGGCCTTCACGGCAAACGGCTGGCGAACCGCGCCCTGGACAAACCCGTCGTAGCCGCCGAGCCCGTCGGGCGTGAGCTCCATCTGCATCCCGACCCGCTCGACCCGAGCGGGAGCGGCATCGGCGAACATCGGGAGCCGCAGCACCGCAGTCGGGGCGCCGCTGGCAGGAGCTCGACGGCGAAGCACCGGCACGACGCGGCACATCGTGTCCGCTGTCCGCCGAGCTTCGGCCAGCTCGTCCGGCAGCCGGACGCTACGATGTGTAACCTCACGCGATCACGCGCGGCAGATCACGGCCTCGTGCTTGCTCGATGGGACCGCGTCATGTCCACGCCGTCTTCATCCGCAAACCGACCAGCCGCAATGTCGGCACAACCTGCACGAGCTCTGCACGACGAGGACATTCCCGCACTCGGGACAGCTCGGCGCCGGTTCGGGACGCGGAGCCCGTGCACCCGTGACGAGCACCTGGCCCTCGCGGCTACCGTCCCGGTAGACGGTGATTCCCTTGCAACCCAGCTCGTACGCGAGCTGGTACGCAGCTTTCACATCGAGAGGACTGGCGCTCCGCGCGAGGTTAATCGTCTTGCTGACAGCGGCGTGAACGTGGCGCTGAAACGCGGCCTGCATCCGGACGTGGGTGGCGAAGTCGATCTCGTGCGCGGTCGGGAACGCGCGCTGGACGTCGGCGGGAACGTCGCTGCGGCCGCGAACGCTGCCGTGCTCGGCGACGCTCTCGAACAGAGCGGGCGTTGCGAACCCGCGCGCCGCGGCGATCCGCTGGAAAGCCGGGTTGACCTCGGTGAGCTCGGCGCCGTCGAGAACGTTGCGCCGATAAGCGAGCGCATAGAGCGGCTCGATGCCACTCGCGCAGCCGGCGATGATGCTGATCGTTCCGGTCGGAGCGATCGTCGTGGTGGTCGCATTGCGGAGGGGACGCTCCCCGGCGCCCTCCCACCGCGAGCTCGTCCATGCGGGGAACGCGCCGCGTCGCTCGGCGAGAGCGCGCGAGGCTGCCAGCGACTCGTCTTCGAGGAACTGCGCGAGCTTCCCCGCGAGCTCCAGGGCTGGCGGCGCGTCATACGCGATCTCGAGCGCGGCGAGTGCATCGGCCCACCCCATGATGCCGAGCCCGATCTTGCGTGTGGCCTTGGTCGCGCGCTCGATCTCGGGCAGCGGGTAGAGGTTCGCCTCGATCACGTCGTCGAGGAACCGAACGGAGTCATGGATCACCGCCCGCAGCCGCGCCCAGTCGAGGTCACCGCCGGCGCCGGGAGCCACAAGAAACCGGCCGACATCGATGCTGCCCAGCGTGCACGACTCGAACGGGAGGAGTGGCTGCTCGCCGCAGTTGTGGACGAGCACGCCATTCGCGAAGAAGTGGCTGGTGGTCGGCTCGTGGAGATCGAAGACCTCCTCGTCTCCGAGAGGCTCGAGCCCTCCGACCGTGTACCACTCGCCGTTTCCACGGAGGCGGACGCCCGCGTGCAGATCCGCCGCGGCGACATCGCCGTCCGCGGTGGCCACGAGGTGATCGTAGGTCAGCCGCAGGGTCAGGCCCTCCGCGGTGACGAGCCGGAGCACGGGACGGACGCCGGTGCGAATCACCTGGGTCGCCTGGCGGAACACGACGCGATCATCCGCCCACGTCGCGATTCGCGGCTGAGCACCGACGAGCGCGCGGATCTCGACCAGACCTCGATCTTCGACCCAGACCCGGGTGTCGCCGGTGACGCACGGATTGGTCGCCTCGATGGCGCCGAGCGCGGGCGTGGGATGCAGCGCGTTGATCCGATCGATGAACACCATCCCCGGATCGCCGACGGCCCACGCGGCGTTCGCGATCGCATCGAGAACCCGTCGCGCGTCGAGCTGCGCGGTGGCAATCCCGGTCCGCGGGTTGACGAGGTCGTAGGTGGTGCCGGCTTTGACGGCGGCCATGAACCTGTCCGTGATGGCGACGGAGAGGTTGAAGTTGGACATCCGACCTGGGTCCAGCTTGATAGCGATGAATTCGAGGACGTCCGGATGATCCACGCGGAGCATGCCCATGTTGGCGCCGCGCCGCGTCCCGCCCTGCTTGATCGCCTCGGTGGCCACGTCGAACACCTGCATCAGCGACACGGGACCCGAGGCGGTACCGCCAGTCGACGCGACGAGGTCTCCCGCGGGCCGCAGCCGGGAAAACGAGAACCCGGTTCCGCCGCCCGTCTTCTGGATCTCGGCCGCCCAGCGCACCGCCTCGAACACCCCGGTGGTCGAATCGTCGACGGGAACCACGAAACAGGCGGCCAGCTGACCAAGTGGCCTGCCCGCATTCATCAGGGTCGGCGAGTTGGGGAGGAACTCGAGCGTCGTCATCATCCGCTCGAATGCGGTGCGTGCCGCCTCGACCTCCTCGACCGAGTAGCCCATCTGGATCTCGGCGTTGCTGATGTGGACCGCGACCCGGCGGAACATCTCCTCCGGTGTCTCCACGACGACGCCGTTCTCGCGCACGAGATAGCGCGCGCGAAGCACCGCGAGAGCGTTGTCAGTCAGCGTCGCCGCCACGCTCGCACCGTACGCTCCGTCGCCCAGTGGCGCAACCGGCCGCGTTCGGGCCTGGCCTGGGTGGTCTTGTTCGTGGTGGTCGCGTTGATCGCATTCACCGCACGGCTCGCGGCGGCCGAGCCGAATGCTGATGAGGTGCTCGACGACGACGCGGTCACCGGCGCGGTCGAGGCAGCGAGCTTCGATCCCGGATGGAGCGACGCCGGTGCGGCGGAGGAGCGCGAGGCGGTGCGTCACGATCGCGCGCCACGGATCGGTCGCGTCGATCTGACGATCACGTGGCGGCGAACGGTTCGCGTAGCTGACATGCGCGGCACGCACGTGGATCCGAGCGGCGCGCACCTCGACGGACCGCAGTGGAACGGAATTGCAAGCGCGCTGGATCCCGTGACTACCGCGCGCGGCGTGATGTGGGTGCTCCTCACGTGGAGCCGGTGATGACCATCCGGCGTGTGGTGGCTCCCGATCACGTGGTGCCGGTGATGACCATCCGGCGTGTGGTCGCCCCCCATCACGTGGAGCCGACCGTGCGCGCACCGCTCGCGGTGATCGCGGCGATCACGGTGACTGCCGCACTCGCGATCGGTGCGCTGATCGGCTGCGGCGCGGGGGCACCGCGGGTCGCATCGCCCTCGCTCGCGGACGACGCCATCCCTGGCGACACCGAGTCCGAGCTCGAAAGCGAGAACTCGGCCGACCTGCCCGCAGTGGACGATCATCCGGCCCCCGGCGCCGTTGACGATCCGCGAACGGACGATCGACGCACGGACCGACACGCCGGACCGCCCATCGCGACCGTGGTTCGAGCGGCGTACGCGGCGGCCGGCCTTCGCGGCGCAGTGCCCGGACAGATCGCGGTGCGGGCGCGGCTCGGCGGCCTGGTGCCGTGGGTCAGCGTTCGCACCGGACGCGACGCCAGCTGGCACGACCAGGACCCCGACGTCGGGCGCGGGACCACGCTCGAGGTCCGCGCCACCTGGCGCCTCGACCGCCTCGTGTTCGACGGGCGCGAGCTCCAGGTCGTGGCGCTCGAAGCTGCCCGGCGGCGAGAGCGGCGCAGGCTCGCAACTCACGTGATTCGTACGTACTTTACCTGGAAGAGATCGGGATCACGATCACGCGCCGACGAGGCCGCCGCCGAGCTCGATGCGCTGACCTCTGGGTGGTTCTCTGAGACGGCACAACGCGCTGCGTCCGAACTTCGGACAGCAGGGTCTCCTGCCGCCACCCCGTGAAAACTTGCCAGGCGCTTCGCGGAGCCCCAAGCTCTTTACCGGTGGGAGAGCCCGAGCGAGAGCACACGCGCTACGCCCACGAGGCGGCGCTCACCCTGCACGCCAGCGGCAAGGTGCATCAGGGCAGGACGACCAACGTGTCGCGCGGCGGCCTGTGCGCCGACCTCGCGAGCACGATCCCGCTCGGGACCGAGGTCGAGGTCGACATGCAGCTCGTGTTCGAGGACGACGAGAAGTCGGACGCCCTCCGGATCAGCGCGCTCGTCGTGTGGTGCACCACGGTCGACGAGGGCTATCAGATCGGGCTCGCGTTCCGACCGCTCAACGCTGACAAGACGAAGCTCATCAACTTGTTCCTGCGCTACCTCGATGACGGCGGCAAGCCGATCAAGGCCGACCGGAGCGAGCGCAGCATCGACGATCAGTTTCGCTGAGTGTCAGCGCGCTCGCGCGCTCGCCTGATCGATGCGGTCACGACGCCGGAGGCATGGCTGCCTTCGCCTTCGCGTCGGCCTGCATGCGCGCCTTCTGGATGTCCTGCATCATGCCGAGCACGAGGCGAGGATCGGTGAAGACGTTGAGCGTGGGCGCGAGCGACTTCGCGTAGCGATCGAAATACAGGAGCTGCTTCGTGATCAAGATGAACTCGTTCGGCATCATCATCCGATGGCGCGTGGCGGTGCGCTGGATGCCAGGCAGGAACTCCGAGTAGTTCACCTGGCCAAACGACATCGTGAGCAGTGGACGATAGGTCTCTCCGAGGTCGGCGACGAATGCGTCGACGTCGAGACCCGGTGGTGCGCCGGCCATCTCGATGATGATCTCGGCGAGCCGTTTGTAGTTACCGGAGGCGAACGCGATCATGTAGTCGGTGACGAGGTAGCGCTCCTTGTCACCGAACCGGCCGACGATGCCGAAATCGAGGAAGCCGATCGTATCGTCGTCGAGCAGCATGAGGTTGCCGGCGTGGACGTCGCCGTGGAAGAAGCCGTAGAACACCACGCACTGGAACCACGCGCGGAGGCCGTCGACGAGCTTGGTCTCGCCGTCGATGCCGCGCGCCTTGATCTCCTCGAACCTGTCGACGCGGAGGCCATTGAACCGCTCCATCACGAGGATCTTGCGGGTCGTGTATTCGTGGTGAGGCACCGGGCAGCGGATGTTCTTGTGCCCGAGCTCGCGCATGATGTCGTTGAACCGGTCGAGGTTCGCTGCCTCCTGGCGGAAGTCGAGCTCCTCGGTCAGCGTCTTGGTGAAGTCATCGACGACGCCGACCGGGTTCGCCAGCTCGACGTTCTTGCGCAAGCTGGCGAGCACGCGCGCGAGCATGCGCATCAGCTTCATGTCGGCCATGCAGCGGGCAATGATGCCCGGGCGCTGGACCTTGATCACGACGCTCGTGCCGTCGCGCAGCTTCGCGGTGTGGACCTGCGCGATCGACGCGGACGCGAGCTGCTTGGGGTCGACATCGATCAGGTGAGCGGCCTTCTCGGCGCCGAGCTCCTCGTCGAGCGTGCGCTGGACGTCCTCGAACGGAAATGGCTTCACGCGATCGAGAACCTTCTGGAACTCCTTCACGTAGGGGTCGGGGAACATGCCTGCCGACGACGCGATGATCTGGCCGAACTTGATGAAGGTCGGCCCCATGTCCTCGCACCACATGCGGACGAGCATCGGGCGGGTCAGCGGCTGGTACTTCGCGCCGTTACCGGTGATCGAGAACCACAGCTTGCGCAAGCCGAGCACGCCGGCGACCCACAGCCAGAAGTACTTCGAGCTGTAGATGAAGAACGCCCAGATCCGCCGTGGCACCGGCAGGGTGACTGACAGAAGGAACAGCACGCCAACGACTGCCAGGACCGAATACCAGAACATGCGAGGGCCAATCCTATCATTGCCGCGCGGCGGTCCGTCCGGCAGGGGCGGCTATACTGGGGCGATGCTGACGTCGGTCACCGCCGGCCCGTACACGATACGGGGAGTCTCCGTCGGAGGCGTCTACACCTCGCTGTCGGTACCCGAGCTCGGCGTGCTGTTCGATGCCGGGATTTCCCCGAGGTCCTTCGGCGCGATCGACACGATCCTGCTGTCGCACGGCCACGCTGATCACATCGGCGCCCTGCCCGGTCTTCTCGGGATCCGCGCCCTGCACGGCAAGACAAAGCCGCCGCGCGTGGTGATGCCCGTGGAGATCGTCGACGACCTACAGGTCGCGCTCGCCGCGCTGAGCAAGCTGCAGCGCTGGCCGCTCGCGATCGAGGCGATCGGAATGTCGCCGGGCGACAAGGTCGCGCTGCGCGGTGACCTCCACGTCCGCGCCGTCCGGACGTTTCACCCCGTTCCCTCGCTCGCCT
>JAYUYE010000902.1:0-3111 GCA_043752985.1 Myxococcales bacterium | reverse complement strand
CCACTTCCTCTGGCTGTTGCTCGTCGTGGTCGCCTGCGGCCTCGTCTACGGCCTCGCGCGGCTCGGCATCTTCCTGGTCGTGTGGGGACCGCGTCGCCGGCGTGCGCTCGCCCATCTCCGGGGCTGGATGCTGCGCCAGAGCATGACGGCGCTCGGTGCCTCGTTCATCAAGCTGGGCCAGGTGATGTCGACGCGGCCCGACCTGTTCGAGCCCGAGATCATCAACCAGCTTCGCCGCCTCCAGGACAAGCTCCCTCCGTTCGGCTTCCGCAAGGTCAAGTCGACCGTCGAAGGCGAGCTCGGAACGTCGCTCACCGACCTGTTCTCCGAGTTCGAGGAGAAGCCGATCGCAGCGGCGAGCGTCGCGCAGGTTCATCGCGCGCACCTCAAGGACGGCCGCGAAGTTGCGGTCAAGGTCCTCCGCCCCGGCGTGCGCCGCCAGGTGGATCGCGATCGCGCCATCCTCCTCGGGTTCGCTCGCGCGCTCACCATCATCCCGAGCTGGCGGATGAACGATCCGGTGGGCCACACCAGGCACTTCGTGGATGCGATCTACGAGCAGACCGACCTCCGGATCGAGGCCGAGAACTACACCCGGTTCCGCGACAACTTCGCCGGCAAGACCGACGTCTCGTTCCCCGAGGTCTTTGCCGACCTCTCCGGCGAGCGCGTCCTCACCATGCAGTTCGTCCGCGGCACCAAGGTCGATGCGCTGCCCGCCAACCGCACGCCGGAGTGGAAGGCCAAGCTCGCCTACACGGTCCGGATGTCGATGTTCAAGATGTGCTTCGAGGACGGCTTCGTCCACGCCGACCTCCACCCCGGCAACATGGTCGTCCAGGACGACGGCAAGCTGATCATCTTCGACGCGGGCCTCGCCAAGCTCCTCGGCGAAGACGTCCTGATCCAGTTCATCGACATGACGAAGTGCCTAGCGATGGGCACGCCCGAAGACCTGGTCAACCACCTCAAGCGGTTCCACAAGTACCTCGGCACGATCGACTGGGACTCGCTGCGCATCGAGGTCGAGGCGTTCGCGACAAAGTTCCGCGCGAAGGACGTCGCCAAGCTCGAGTACGGCGAGCTGATCGGCGAGATGTTCGCGATCGGTCGCAAGTACCGCGTCCACCCGGTCACCGACATGATGCTCGTGTTCGTCGCGCTCATCACGGCGCAGGGCATCGGCAAGATGCTCGAGCCGCAGCACAACGTGTTCGGCGCGGTCGCCCAGTTCTTGATGCCGATCCTGATGAAGCGTAACGAGCACATCCCGCAGACGGCCGAGGCGAAGGCAGCCGCGGGGCCCGTCGCGAGTTAGTCAGTCCCCGACAGCGCCGACAACGAAACGCCCGCGTCGCTTGCGGGCGACGCGGGCGTTTGAGATCAGTCGGGTCGGTGCTTACTGTGCCGGGACGACGTTGAACTCGACGCGGCGGTTCGCCGTCCGCGCCTTCTTCGTCTTGCCCTCGACAAGCGGCTTGGTCTCACCGAAGCCGACCGCCTCGAAGCGAGCCACTTCGACCCCCGCGCCGGTGAGGTACGCGACCACCGACTCCGCGCGCTGCTGCGACAGGGTCAGGTTCTTTGCGTCATCGCCGACGTCATCCGTGTGGCCCTCGATGCGGACCTTCACGATCTCCGGGTGCGCCTTGAGGACGAACGCCATGTTGTCGAGCAGCTTGTTCGACTTCTTGTCGAGCTTGGCCGAGCTCGTCTTGAAGTAAACCTGGTCGAGGATCTTCAGCTGATCCTTGGTGATGACGACGAGCTGCTTCTTCTTGCAGCCCTGGTTGTCCTTCGCGCCGGCCTCCTGCGGGCAGTTGTCCATGCGGTCGACAACACCGTCGTTGTCCGAGTCGGTGTCCGGGCAGCCGCTGTTCTCGAGCGGACCGGACTGCATCGGACACTTGTCGAGGCCGTCCATCGCGCCGTCCGCATCGTTGTCCGCATCCGGACAGCCGTCCTCGTCCTGGAAGCCGTCCTTGTCCTCGGCCTCGACCGGACACTTGTCCTTCGTGTCATCGAGGCCGTCGGCATCGGTGTCCGGCAGCGTGTCCGGGCAACCGTCCTCGTCCTGGAACGTGTTGACGGTCTCGGGCTCGCCGACGCACTTGTCGGCCGCGTCCATGATGCCGTCGCCGTCCTTGTCCTTCGTCGGACAACCGTCCGGGTTCGTCCCCGCTTCGGTCGGACACGCATCGTTCATGCCCAGGACGCCGTCCTTGTCCGGATCGGGATCGAGCGGCGCCTCTTCGACGATGCCACCGCGCGGGCTCGGGTTGAACGAGAGGCCGAAGGTGAACTCGCCATAGCTCGCATCGAGCGTGTAGGGGTCCTTCGACGACGGACCGCGGATGAACCGGCCGTCGATGCGCAGCGCGATCGAGCCGGTCGCGAACAGGCGGAACCCGCCTCCGATGTGAACCGGGAAGTCAGAGTCGCTACCGAGGACGCTGTCGTCGGAGCTGAGGTAGTACGCCGAGATGCCAGCCGCCACGAAGGGCGTGAACCGGCCGGGCTTCTGCAGCATCAGCTGCACGCCGCCCTTGTAGATCTGCGCGCCTTCGCCGGAGTCCTTCGTGCTGGCCATGATCAGGCCGCCCTCGAACTCGATGCCGAAAATGCGTGACGGGAAGACCGCGAAGCGGACGCCGAACGCAGGGCTGACCTGGTCGAGCTCCTCACGACCCACGGGCATCACGTCTTCGTCGTAGAACTGATGAAAATAGTTCGAGACGAAGCCGCCCAGGAACAGGCCCGCTTCGATCTTGCCAGGCCCGACCGCGGCCGCTGGTGCAGCGGTCTCGATGCCCAGGTCCGCTTCGACGACGTCCTGCGCGACCGCGACGTTGCCAAGCAGGGTCGGAACTGCAAACGCTACGCTCAGAGTGACTTTCCTCATATGCCCCCGCCGCCATGCTAGCCCCGCGATCCCGGGATTCCCAACGCGAGGCGGCAGAACCTTGCGGAAGATCGCCTTCCTCGGCAACCGTGACTGAGAGTCGCTCCCCCGTTGACCGCGAGAGAGACCTTCTGTACAGCTGATGATTCGGTAGTGGAGTCATGGTCGTGGCGAGCATTGCGAGGATCGAGAACGCGGTCGAGGTGGAG
>JAYUYE010000901.1:0-3112 GCA_043752985.1 Myxococcales bacterium | reverse complement strand
AGCTTGGAACGCAGCGCGAGCACGAACTCGGTGGTGCGCCCGCGATGCGTCTGCGTCGCGAGGATGTTGGTCACGAACCCGTCGCTCGACAGGTTCGTATCCTGGCTCTTGATCCAGCCGTCTTTCGCGCGCTGGAGCTCGTCAGCGGTGACCTTCGCCGTGATCAGCCGTGTGATCTCCTCGACGAGCGCGGCTCGCGCCTTCGCGAGATTCTGCGGCGCCACGATCGCTTCGCAGCCGAAGCCGCCGGCGTCGTCGAGCGCACCCGCAAACGTCCACGCACCGGCCCCGTACGACATGCCTTCCTGGTCGCGCAGGCGGATCCACAGCCGCGAGCTCGTGTCGCCGCCGAGAATCTGGCCGACCAGCAGCCACGCCGGGTAGTCCGGATCGGTGTCCTTCATCGCGAGGTCGTGCCCCGCGACCAGCTGGGTCATCTCCTTGTCCTTGATGTCGATCGACTTCGCGAGACCCGCGACGCCGAACGCCTTGCCCGCGAGCCGCACATACGGGCGCTTCGACGTCCAGCCGCCGAACAGCTTGTCGACCTGGACCGTGAGTGTCTCGGGCGTGAAGTCACCCACCACGGACAGCTCGGCCGTCGCGATCCCGACATGCTCCTTGTAGAACGCCTTGATGTCCGCGATCCGTACCTTCTGGATCGCCGCGATCTGCTCGGCGGGAGTCAGCGTGTAGCGCGGATCGGTCTTCGGCCACTTGTTCGAGAGCTGACCGAGTGTCGCCCACGCGATCGCCGTCGGGTCCTGCTGCTGCTGTTCGTAGTACGCGAGCTGCTCCTGCTTGATCAGCGCGAGTTGCTTCTCGGGGAAGCTCGGGGAGCGGAGCATCTCGGCTGCGAGATCGAGAGCCGCCGGCAGCTTGTCGCGTAGCGTCTCGATGTGCAGCGAGAAGCCTTCGGCACCGCCGTCGACCGAGATCTGGCTCTTGAGCTGATTCTCGAGATCCTGGAGGTCCTGGTAGCTCTTCTTCGCCGTGCCGCGCTGGATCAACTCCGCGGTGAGCTCCGCAATCTTCTCCTTGCCCTGCAGTGACTTCTCGTCGCCCCAGTGGAAGTTGAGCCGGAGCTCGACCTTGCCGCCGCGAGTCTTCTTCGGCAGCAGTGCCGCCTTGATCCCGCTCGCGAGCTGCATGCGCTTCGTGCGCGCCTCGATATTCTGAAACGTCGCGGCGAACATCTCACCCTGTTCCTTGACCGTTCCGGTCTCGACGCCTTTGACGGCCGCGGCGATGTCCGGCGTCTCGGTCAGCGGCGCGCGGTCGGCGGCCTTGGTCGGGATGAACCGGCCGCTCGTCCGGTTGGAGCTCTTGAAGTACGTCCTCGCGACCCGCACGACGTCGGCCGCCGTGATCTTTGCGATTCGATCGCGATACGCGAACAACGCGCGCCAGTCGCCGAGCGCGGCGAACTCGGACAGCTCGATCGAGAGCTGCTGCGAATCGGCCAGTGCAAGCTCGAGCTCCTTCGTCGCGGAGGCCCGCCAGCGCTCGACCTCCCTGTCATCGACCTTGCCGGCGCCCAGCGTCTCGAGCTCGCGGAACATCGTCTGCTCGACCTTGTCGAGGTTCTTGGCGTCGCGGACCTCGGCCGTCACGATCGCGAGGAACGGATCACGGAACCGGTACTGGTCGGCGCTGATCGAGGCCGCGAGCCGCGTCTCCACCAGCTTCTTGTACAGGCGTCCCGAGGGCTCTCGATCGAGCAGGTCGAGGGCCGCGAGCACCGCGGGGTAGTCCGGCGATGCGGCGCCGAGCGTGTGATACGCGACCGCGAGCACGTGGATGTCGCCGGTGCGGCGCAGCGTGACCGTGCGCTCGCCGTCCTGCACCGGCTCGACCGTGTACGACGGTGCGAGCACGCGCGTCGGCCGCGGAATCACGCCGAACAGCCGCTCGATCGTCGCGAGCGTCGGCGTCTCCTCGAACTTGCCGGACACCACGAGGACCGCGTTGTCGGGCTGGTAGTACTTCTCGTAGAACGCGCGCAGCGCCGGCACCGGGACCTTCTCGATGTCGGTGCGCGAGCCGATCGTGTCCTTGCCGTAGCTGTGCCAGAGGTACGCGGTCGCCACGACCCGGGTCTCGAGGATCGCGCTCGGATCGTTCTCGCCCATCTCGAATTCGTTGCGCACGACGGAGAACTCGGTCGCCAGATCTTCAGGCCGGATCAGCGCATTGACCATCCGATCGGCCTCGACGTCGAGCGCGAACTCGAGGTTGTCGCCGGTCGATGGCAGCGTCTCGTAGTAGTTCGTGCGGTCCGTCCACGTCGAGCCGTTGGTCCACGCACCCCGCTCGTCGAACACCTTCATCGAGTTGCCGTGGCGCTTGCTGCCCTTGAACAGCATGTGCTCGAGGAGGTGCGCCATGCCCGTCTCGCCATACCCCTCGTGGCGCGATCCAACGAGGTACGTGACGTTCACCGTGACGGTCGACTGCGTGGCATCCGGGAACAGCAGGACCTGGAGACCGTTCGCGAGCATGTACTCGGTGATTCCCTCGACGCTGCGAATCTTCGTGGCCTTCGCGGCGACGGGCGTAGGCACGGGCGCCTGCGCAGGCGCGGCCTCCGGTGAAGCTACCGCGATCGGCGGTGCGGGAATCGTCGCCGGCGGCTGGCCACCGGCGCATGCTGAAGCGAGTACGAGGAGCACCAGGGGTCGCTTCATGCGACCTGGCGTACCACGACTCTAGAACTCGAAGTCGACGCCCGCGAACCAGGTCGTGTCGCCGACGGAGAGCTTGGTGTCGCTGCCGAAGCCGTTGACCTTCGCGAGCGAGAGCTCGGCGTAGAACCCGGCGTGCTGGATTCCGCCTTGCCGCATCGAGGTCGCCGCCGCGGCATCGATGCGCTCGGCGCGGATCGCCAGGCCGATCGAGCCCTGCACGCCGAGCGTGGCGCCGATCGCCTTGTCCTTGTCGCAATCGGCGTCATGCGTACCGTCCCAGCACGATGTCGACGTGTTGCCGTTCGTCTTGATCCACCACAGGTAGTACGAGATGCCGCCGCGCACGTACGGCACGAGCGGCACACCGTAGTTGTCGTCGAGCCAGGTGAACCGGTAGACACCGGTGATCGCGAGTGGCAGCAGAC
>JAYUYE010000900.1:0-7725 GCA_043752985.1 Myxococcales bacterium | reverse complement strand
TCGCGCAAGAGCCAGCTCCGCCCTCCGCACTGTCGATCACGCCTCACGTAGGCGTGGTCAGCGAGAGCGCATTCGTCGACGGCTTGGTGCGGTTCTCCGACGGAGACACTGACTTCATCTCGATCGAGCCCAGCACCGGAATTCTTTTCGGGGTGGAGCTCACCTACCGATTTCGCCCGAAGGTATCGGGCGTCCTGGCGCTGTCGTACGCGACGGCGAGCGCGCGCTACATCGAGAAGGACAACTTTCGCCGCGATGCGAGTGGTTCCACGATCCGCTTGCAACCAGGCGTGATGGTGGACGTCGTGCAAGCGGGCAAGGTTAACGTCGCGGTGGGAGGTGGCTTGACGATCGCGCGCATCGCGTTCGAGGACATCAACTGGAACGGCGACCGGGTCGATCCACGCTCGACGGCGCTCGGGCTCTTTGGCGCGGTGGCCCTCGATCTCGCGTTATCGCGACGCGCGAGCTTTCACGCACACCTCGCGCTGGAGCTGAACAAGCCCTCCTACGGCGACATCGAGGACGGTCTCGCGCGCGCCGATGGCGAGACCGGATCGAACGTGGATCACGACCTCCGCACCGCGGTGTTGCTCGTCGCGGGCGTGACCTTCGGACTGTGAGATCCGTTGTGCCTCGTCAGGCCAGCGAGACGAGGTCCTCGAAGGCCGAGTAGTAGCTCTTGCGGAACGCCGCGAGGGTCGCGACGCCGGCAGTCGCGCGGTGGGTGACGAGGTTGCGCACGGCGGCCAGCGTGTGGAGGCGGTGCGCGAGCGAGACCGTGCGCTCCGCCGTGGTCTTTGCCGACGCTCCGACCTTCATGAGGTTCTTGAACCCCGACGGATGGTCGACGGCGAACAGCACCATCAGCCGCGCCCACTCGGTGACGGAGAGCGGGGAGTCGAGGCGCTTGCGCCGGTGCTCCTGGAGCTCGCGGACCGAATTCGGGATCGCGCGCAGCGGGATCTCGACGCGCGCCCCGCCGACATCGATCGGATCGCGCCACTTCGGCTCGAGCCACCTCTGGAATCCCGGCCAGCTCGATCCGATCACGCGATCGACGTAGTCGAACAGGACGGCAGGCTCGCGCTGGAGGGCGGCCATCCGGGGGCCGAGCCACGCGTGGACGTAGTTCTCGAGGACCTTCATCCACAGCCCGATCGCTGGCGATAGATCCGCGTCCTTCGCCTTGCCGGTCGTGTGGAACAGCGACTCGGCGGTGCGCAAGCTCTTGATCAACGGGTCGAAGCCCGACAGCCGGGTCAGCTGCGCGAAGCTCGGGAACGCGGCGGTGATCTCGGCATCGACGTCGAGCGCGGGCGCCGTATCGGCATGGAGCGCGGTCGCGAGCTTCATCTGGAGCAGGGGCTCGAACGCGGGATCGTCGGAGTCGACCTTGCCGAGGGCGATGTCGATCACGGGCGCGAGTGCGGCCGCGTGCGCCTGGGTGATCGTGATCGCCGCCGCGAGCACACCACGGGCGGTGGCATCGCCATCCCCGGCGACGAACGTGACGGCCTGAGCGAGCGCTGCCGGAGTGCCGAGGCGGAGCAGGCCCGTCGCGGCGCGCTCGTGCACGGCCGGATCGTCGTCGCGGAAGGCGGAGAGGAGGGCGGCCTCCGTGGACGGGTCCGCGAGCTGGCCGAGCGCCCAGACGGCAGCACCGCGCACGGATGGCGCCTCGTCGGCAGCGAGGGGCACGATCGCGCTCGCGGGCACGGCGCCGGCGAGGAGACCCGCGATCTCGGCTCCGGCCTCGCGGAGGCGCGGATCGGGCGCCGTCAACAGCTGGGTCGCGCGCGGAGCGAGGCCCGCGATCTTGGCGGCATCGGGGCTCGCCGCGACGAGCGCGTTCGACGCCGCGCCGAGCACGCGCGGATCGTCCTCGCGCTTGATCGCCGCGACGACCTCGGTCTCGACACCCGGCATGCGGAGCTCACCGAGCGCGACGTAGGCGGCGAGGCGAAGATCCGGCGGCTCGCTCGCCGCGCAGAACTTCACGATCTGCGGTGCGAGCTGGGCGAGGCCAAGGTTACCGGCGACGTAGGCGGAGCGCCGCCGCACCATCGGGTCGGTGTCGTCGAGCATCGGCGCGAGGAGCTTCGCGAGTGCCGCGCTGTCCTTGGTGGCGCGAGCCGCGAGCTGCAGCGCCCACAGCACCGCGCCACGGATCGGAGCGGACGGCGAGGTCGCGAGCGTGCCGATCCGTTCGATCAGCTCGGTGCTCGTCACGAACGCGCCCATTGCCTGCACGGCTGCCGCGCGCAGCGCCTCGTCCGCATCCTCGCGATGCGCGAGGCGTACGAGGGCCTCTTGCTCCCACGGCTGGTTCGCCTCGATCGCGCCGATCGCGCGAGCACGAACGTCGGCGGAGACCTCGGGGCGCTCGCCGATCGCGAGGAGGTACTTCGTGATGTCGGGATCGCGGAGCTCGCCGAGGATCTGCACCACGCCGGCCGCATCCTCGGACAGCAAGACTTCGGCTTGCTCGATCACCTCGGCGACGGGCAACGTGCGCAGGCGCCGGGCGAGCACGGCGCGAACGGCGCGGTCGGGCTCGCTGAGTGCGACGAGGAAGCGCTCCGCGGCATCCCGGCTGCGCTCCGCCTTGAGTGCGCGCGAGGCGAGGCTCGACGCGATCCGGATCTCGGCGCTGTCGTGGCGAGCGAGCCGGCGCAGCACCGGCAAAACCTCGAGGGCACCGAGCTCGGCGAGGTAGCGGACCGCCGCGATCTGGACCTCGGGCTCGAGGTCGTGGTCGAGCACGAGCAGGGCTGCATTGCGACCGACCGGCGAGCGGATCTCGGTCAACGCGGTCAGCGCGCTGGCTGCCTCGCTCGGATCGCCGAGGATCAACGGGACGAGCCGATCGACGGCGCTCATCGCTCCCATGCGGCCGAGTGCGGCGATCGCGGCACGGCGCAGTCCGGGCGGTGCGTTCTCGCTCACGAACGCGGCGACCGACTCCTCGAGGGCCGGGAACCCGAGACCACCGGCGGCCTGCAGCGCGGCGGCGGCGATCGTCTCGTCGCGATCCGAGAGCCGGCGATGCACGAACGGGAGCAGCCAGATGTTGCGGAACCCGCGGCCCATCGCAGCGAGGACGCCTTTGCGGTCCGCCGCGGTATCCGCGATCCGGGCGGCCTCGAGAAGGGCGAACGCGCAGCGCTCCGCGACATCCCAGTCCGCGCCGAGGGCACGTCCCGCGAGATCACCGAGCAGGCGGCAGGCATCGAGCCGGTCGCTGCGGGTCGGTGCCTCGACGGCCGCGACCGCGAGCATGTGGACGACATCGGCGGCCTTGGCCTGGCCGTGCTCGAGGCGAAGGCGCAGGGTCCTGACGTTCGTATCGTCGATCATCTTCTCCACGGTAACACCGGGGACAAGGTATAGAGCGCGTCGTGTCCGTCCGCTTCACCATGCCGATCACCGCGGTCGAAGCCGACATCGACGAGGTCGGCCATGTCTCGAACCTCGTGTACCTCCGCTGGGTCATGGAGGTCGCGATGGAGCACTCGCGGGCGAAGGGCTGGGACTACCCGGACTACAGGACGTTCGGTGCGGTGTTCATGGTCCGGCGCCACGAGATCGACTACGTCGCGCAGGTGACGCTCGGGCAGACGCTGTCGGCGGAGACCTGGGTCGACGAGTGGCGCCAGGCATCGTGCATCCGCAAGACGGAGCTGATCCGCGACGGCAAGATCGTCGTGCGTGCGGCGACGACGTGGGCGCTGATCTCGCTCGGCAGCGGCCGACCGATCCGGATCCCCGACGAGATGCGCGAGAAGTTCGTCGTCTAGCGAGCGAGTGCGCGTTCGATCGCTGCGGCCGTAGCCTCGGGGCGCTCGAGCGTTGGGTCGTGGCCCGCGCGCGCGATCACCTCGAGCGGGGCGGGCAGGGCGCGGGCGATCGCGATGTACTTCGGATCCTCGGCGCCTGCGAGCAGGGCGAATCGGTCGTCGATCGCCGTGCGGTAGTCGGGCATCTCGGCGAGGCCCATCGCCTCGAGGCTGCGCGCGAGCTGTTCGGGGTCATGCGCGAGCCGGTGCATCCGTCGCACCGCCATGCGCGCGGCGTCGACGGCGAGCTGGGTGGCGAACAGCGGCTGCGCCTCCCATGCGTCGAGGAATCGCGCCATCCCGTGCTCGCGCAACAGTCTCACCCACGCGGCATCACTCGCGCGCCGCGCGGGTCGCTCGTCATCGGAGATCCCAGGATTGACGCTGATCAGAATCGCGCGCGGGACGAAGCCGCCAACCACGAGTCCGGTTGCGACGCGTGCGCCGAGCGAGTACCCGACGACCGCATCGACGTCGCCGATCGCAGCCGCGACGGTCTGGAGGTTTTCCTGCCAGGTCGCGCGCACCGGAGCGCCGCCGTGCCCGGGCAACGCGTGCGATCCCCAGATCGCGGGGCTACCGAGGAAGCCGTGGAGGTACGCGACGCGCATCGCCGCACGATGCTACCAGTCCTCACGCGGAGCGAAGTAGACGACGCCGATGTAGAAGTCGTCGATCACGCGCTTGACCTCGACGGTCGCTCGCCCGGGTTGACATCGCGGCCCGTGCGCGGCCAGCCCGGAGCCGTCACGTTGATCATGTCACCGGCGGTGCAACCGTCCTCGCCGCCCCGTCACGAACACCGGGCGCGCGTGTGGAGAGCCGCGGCAAACCTCAGACTTGCGCGAGGCCGAGCGCGCAGCCGTACGGATCGACGAGCAGGGCCATGTTGTTGCCCGGCGGCATGATCACGGTCGAGTCGAGCTGCTGCGCCTTGTGCACGGTCTGCACGAGATCCGGAACCCGGACCCAGGCGAACCAGCCGGTCTGCATCCCGGACATCGGATGGCGCGCGCCCGCGCGAGGCGCGCCGTCCTTCTCGAGCATGTGGTAGGTGCCGTCGGGCAGCGCGCTCTTGGTCTCGGTGAAGCCGACGATCGTCTTGTAGAACGAGACCGAGGAGCTCGCGTTCAGGGTGTAGAGCTCCGCCCAGCAGAAGCTGTTCGGCGGGCCGGCCCATCCCGGATCGGGCTGCACGGTCACCGGCTGCCGCATCGAGAAGCCGGTTCCGTTCGCATCGAGCGCGACGACCAGCCGGCCCATGTCGAGGAGCGCGGACGGTTCGCGCAGCACCTTGCCGCCGCGCGTCTTCACCTTGCCCGAGCTCTCGTGTCCGTTCTCGATGATGAAGTGCGGCGACCACCGCGAGTACGGCTCCGAGTATCGGTAGCTCGGGGTGTCGGGGAGCGGTGCCTGGAATCCACCGATCGCGACGCCGTTGTTCATGATCAACGTGTACGGACCGGTCGACATCGTCATCGTCTGGACGGTCCAGCCGAACAGCGTGCGAAAGAATTTCTCCGCCTTGGCGGGCTCGCTCGTCAGGTAGTCAAACCACATCAAAGAACGCCGGACTGCGGCGCGAGGACGAGCTTGATGAACTCCTCGCGCGTGGCCAGCTCGAGGAACACACCACGCACGCCGCTCGTGACGAGCCGGGCTTCGTGCGCACCGACGCCGCGCGCCGCCATGCACATGTGCAGACCCTCGATGTAGACGGCCGAGCCCTGACTCTGAAGCTCGAGGTGGAGGATGTCAGCGAGCTCGTGCGTCAGGTCTTCCTGAAGCCGCGGCGCCCGAGCGATCAGGCGCGCGAGTCGCGACAGCTTCGATAGACCGAGGACCTTCTCCGTCGGGATGTACGCCATCGAGATCCGATAGATCACCGGCAAGAGGTGATGCGGGCACACCCCGAAGCACGTGTTGTGCTTCGAGATGACCATCTCCGTGTACTTCGCCGGGAACGTCTTCGCGAGCAACGCGGCGACCTCGGCCTTGACCTGCTTCTGGTCGTGGATCAGCTCGTGGAGGCCCTTCGCCGCGCGCTTCGCCGTGTCGGAGAAGTTTTCGTCCCCGACGTCGAAGCCGAGGAGGCGGATGCCTTCGAGGATGTCTTCGTAGCCCTTGGTGAAGAGGGCGAGGGCTTTGGTATCGAGCTCCATGGGGTGTCCTGGTACGTCGTCAGGATCGCAGTGGTGGCGGAAGCGATGCCGAGCTGTCCCGCGTCGACGAGTGGAACGCGAGCGACCGCATCGTAACCCGGATCCTCGGCCCGGACGAGCCGTCCCGGCATCGCTCCGCGGATCACGGTGACCTGCATCCGGCGGTGAGACAGCGTCTGGTCGTGATGCGCGACGGCGGTGCGATCGACTGTAACGCCGAGGCCTTCCGCGATCTCCACCGACGGCAGCTCCCACAGCCCGCCGAACAGTCCCTGCGGTGGTCGTCGGACCAGGACGATCTCGCCGCGAGCCTCGATCCAGACGAGCGTGCGCGCGAGGAGCGGCAGGTCACGCGCCGGCTTCCGCGCGGCGACCACGGGCAACTCGTGTTGCCGGCCCGTCCGCGCGGCGCAGCAGTGCGTGGCGAGCGGACACAGGAGGCAGCGCGGTGAGGTCGGCGTGCACACGGTCGCGCCGAGCTCCATGAGACCCTGGTTGAGATCACCGGGCGCCGCGGTCGTGGGCAGTGCGGTCATCAGCGCCCCGGCATGTGCCCACAAGGCCTTCTGCCCGGCGGATGACTTGATGTCGTGCTCCACGGCGAACACGCGGCCGAGCACGCGCGCGACGTTGCCATCGACGAGCGGCGCGCGCTCGCCGAACGCGATCGAGGCAATTGCCCCTGCCGTGTACGGCCCGATGCCCGGCACCGTGCGCAGCTCCGCGGCCGTGCTCGGCAGCTGACCGCGGTCGCGAACCGCCTGCGCGCCCGCCCACAGGTTGCGTGCCCGCGAGTAGTAGCCGAGGCCGGCCCAGCTTGCGAGGACATCGTCGAGCGGTGCGGAAGCGAGGGCGGTCACCGTCGGGAAGCGCGCCATCCAGCGTTCCCAGTAAGGGATCACCGTCGCGACGCGCGTCTGCTGCAGCATGATCTCGCTGACCCAGATCGCGTACGGATCGCGGGTGCGGCGCCACGGGAGATCCCGCTTCACCAGCGCGTAGTGCGCGATCACTGCGGTCGCGATCGCGCGAGCGGGGTCCACCGCCTCGGTGGTAGCACGCGTCAGTTGTAGAGGTGGATCATGATCGCGACGGTCGGATCGAAGATCGCACCGATCGCGGTCGTCGTGGTCGAGGTCTCATTGAGCGGCGCAGGCTGCTCGCGGGTGGACTTCGCAAACGAGACCAGCGGATTTCCCGCCGACATGCTCAGCGACCAGTGCCGCGAGTACCAGTACGTGATGCCGACGCCCCAGCCGAGCGCGATCGCCGTGGTCTTCGCGTTGTTGTCGGCGCCGTTCGGGTTGTCGGTCCGGTTCGTCAGCCCGAGGCTAGCGAGCAGCTCGAGCTCGACCTTGCCGTGGCGCACCAGAGGCAGGCGCATCCCGGCCACGAGCGTCAGCTCCGTCGACGAGTCCTTCTCGTCGGTGCCCGCCGCTTCACGCTTCACGCTCGAGTTACCGAGCGTGACTTGCGGCTCGAGCGTGAGGCCGCTGGAGAACCTCACGCGGACGCTCGTCGAGTTCGGGGTCTCGAGCGACGTCGGCAGGACGTAGCCGAGTCCGATGCCGATCGCGAGACCTTCCGGCCGGGCGGTCGTCGACGCGGCCATTGGCTCCTGGGGGGTCGGTGGCGGAGGACCGGGTGGCTGCGGCGGCTGTGGCGCCGGCTCGGGTGGAAGTCCGACGGGGTCCGGTGGTGGAGAACCCGTGTCGTCCTGGGCG
>JAYUYE010000899.1:0-3119 GCA_043752985.1 Myxococcales bacterium | reverse complement strand
CTCATGGTTCCGGGGCCACAAGCGGAGCGAACCAGGCTCGGCCTGGTGAGCGGGATCGTTCAGCGCGAGGTGATCGCGCGCGACGGCACCCGGATCGGCTATCAGGTCCGCGGCAAAGGTCCTGCGATCGTGTTCGCGAACGGGCTCGGCGGCACGTACCTCGCGTTCCGCCACCTCTACACCGCGCTCACCCACTACAAGACGATCTGCTGGGACTACCGCGGTCTCTACACGTCGGGGCCCGCGAAGGATCCGCGCGCGAACACGCTGGGGCACCAGGTCAATGACCTCGAGGACATTCTCGCCGCCGAGGGCGTCGGTGACTTCGCGATCGCCGGCTGGTCGATGGGCGTCCAGGTCGCGTTCGAGACGGTTCGCCACCACCCCGATCGCGTGAAGGGTCTGCTCGCGATCAACGGCACCTACGGCAAGACGTTCCGCACGGTGATGGGCAGCCGGCTCGTCGGTCGGACGATCCCGATGCTGCTGCGGCTGATCCGCGCGCAGGCGGCGCTCGCGAGCTTTGCGACGAAGCGTGTCGCAGGCTCCGAGGCGTTGATCAGCGCGATGAAGCGCGTCGGCCTCGTCTCCGCGACGATCGATCTCGAGGTATTTCGCGCGATCGCCGCCGGGTTCTCGAGCATCGACTGGGTGATCTACTCCGATCTGTTGACCCGGCTCGACGAGCACGATGCCGAGGACGTGCTCGCCACGATCCGTGTGCCGGTGACGATCATCACCGGCGACAGGGATCTGATGACGCCGCCGTCGACCGCCGAGCACATGCACCGCGCCATCCCTGGGTCGCGCCTCGTCGTGGTGAAGGGCGGCACGCACTACACGCCCGTCGAGTATCCGCGCGTGCTCGCGGAGGAGCTCGGCCGCTGGCTCGATCGGATTCCCGGCTGGGAGCGAGCGGCGACGCCCGTGGAACCGAAGGCCGAGGAAGCAGCGCGATGAAGTGCCCGGTCTGCGACGGCGACGTCCTCGACATCGACGTCAAGTGCGCGCACTGCGGCGCACCGCTGGGCGCGACCGGCGCGCACCGCATGCTCGGTCAGGTCATGCTCGGCCAGTACGAGCTCGTCGATGTGCTGGGGCAGGGCGGCATGAGCGTCGTGTTCAAGGGCAAGCACAAGCTCACCGAGCAGGAGGTCGCGCTCAAGATTCTGCCGCCCGAGCTCGCAGCACACAGTCATGTGAAGTCGCGATTTCTCGAGGAGGCCAAGGCACTCGCTGCACTCGACCACCCGAACATCGTCCACCTCTACAACTTCGGGCAGGAGAACGGCTACTTCGTCCTCGCGATGCAGTACGTCCAGGGCCGCACCTGGGAGCGGATCATCCTCGAGAACAAGCGGATGGACTGGAGGTCGTCGTGCAAGGTCGCGATCGAAGTCCTGCGCGCGCTCGAGTACGCGCACGGGCGCGGCGTGATCCATCGCGACATGAAGCCGAGCAACGTCCTGGTCCGCGCGCATGATGCGATGGCCACCGTCATGGACTTCGGCATCGCCAAGATGACCACGTCGACCAAGCTGACCGCGACGGGACAGACGATGGGCACGGTTCGCTACATGTCGCCCGAGCAGGTGCGTGGGCAGGAGGTCGATCTGCGCACCGATCTCTACTCGCTCGGCGCCACGCTGTTCGAGTCGCTGACCGGCGACACGCCGTTCGATGGCAACACCCACTTCGAGATCATGACGAAGCATCTGTCGGAGCTGCCGAAGCGGCCGTCGACGCTGGGCATCGAGGTGCCGCAGCTGGTCGAGGATGCGCTGATCAAGAGCCTCGCGAAGAAGCCCGAGGATCGGTTCACCGACGCCCGGGAGATGCGGAAGATCCTCGAGGAAGCTCTGCGCCTCGGGGGCGAAGCCGGAGTGGTCGACACCCAGAGCCTCAACCGCGAGGTCCTTGGCGTGCGACCACCGGTGCATACGCCTTCTGCGGCGTCACCGAAGGTCGCGACCGCGACGGCGGGCGGCAGCTTGGCCGACGAGCTCGAGCCAGGACCGTCGAGCGCGCCGGTCAAGAAGCGCGGCGTCGCACCGTGGATCGCGCTCGTGGCTCTCCTGGTCGCCGGCGGGACCGCCACCGCCGTCGTGATGATGAAGCGTAAGAGCGGTCCGAAGCTCGCTCTCACCGTGGCCGGGGTGACCCTGACCGCCGAGGGCACGTTCGGGAATCAGCTGGTCGGGACCACCGGCACGGTCCCGCCAGCCGAGATCGCCCGGCTCTACAGCGGGGCCCTGGCGGCCTATCGGCAGGCCGCGAGCGCCGCGAAGAAGCCGTTCGACGTCGCCGATCCCGTCCATGAGCTGATCGCGGTCCCGCGCGCCGCGCTGTGCAAACCGCAGTCGGAGCTGCGCTCGAATTATCTCGACGCCGCGGTCCCCCACACCTGCGAGACCGCGACGTTTGCGACGGTGCAGGGCGACAAACGTCGGCTCC
The DNA here is from genome assembly GCA_043752985.1 of Myxococcales bacterium. Taxonomy (GTDB): domain Bacteria; phylum Myxococcota_A; class Polyangia; order Haliangiales; family Haliangiaceae; genus JABFXX01. Next base: position 665 of record JAYUYE010000899.1, on the reverse strand, counting down.
TCGTGACCGACGATCCCGCCCTGCTGCCGTCGGCGCTGCGGCGCGGCGTCGCCTACAGCGCTTGTCTGTTCGCGTCGATGGACGAGGCGGAATCTGACGGGGTCCTCGCGATCTGCCAGCTTTCCAAACAACAGATATCGGAGGCCGCGCATGATTGACAACTCCGCGTCAGTCCACGAATAATCCGGCGCGGAGGGAGTATGTCCCGCACCGTTATCGCCGCGGTAGTCGCCGCCGTGATCGCCGCACTCACGGCCATCGCGTACTTCGTCACATCGACCAGCCTGAACGAGCGTGCCAAGAAGGACGCAGATGCCCAGCTCACGAGGGCCTATCAGGTCGTCCAGCAGCTCAATCAGCTAAAGGGCATCGACGTTGCCAACAAGGCGGAACGCCTCGCGGCGCGCGCCGAGTTCGTCAAGGCCGTGAAGACCGACAGCGAGGCCGAGCGTTCGTCGCAGGCGCGCATCGGCTTCCAGAAGTTCACCTCGGACGAGAAGCAAGGTGACGTCAAGCCAGACATCATCGCTCTCGTCGATGCATCGGGGAACGTCCTCGCGATGCAACGTTTTAGATACACAGACCGCTGGTAGAGTTTGCGAGCCGATATCTATTGTATACCGCTCTGCAAAAAAACCGTTACCAGACCACGCAATTCTTGAACT
>JAYUYE010000898.1:0-3120 GCA_043752985.1 Myxococcales bacterium | reverse complement strand
ATCATGTAGAACACCGCGTCGACGTTGCGATGATCGGTCACGCTGATCGAGAGGTCCACGTCCCCGGGCTCGGTGATCACGATCTGGCCGAGCAGGGGGTAGATCAGATCGTCGGCGGCGAGCTCGCGTGCGCCGAGGCCGGTGCAGTTGATCACCAGATCGCCGGGCTCGGCCGCGAGATCGATGACGGACCGGTACTCGACGTGCGCGCGCACGCGTTCGGTGAGCCACGGCAAGAATCGCGCGGGCTCGACGCGCGGTGCGTGAAACTTCCACGCGACGAGATCTGCGGTCACCGGGGCCGGAGCGCGCGTGACCTCGATGTTCGTCGCCCACCACGGCGCGGGGTGGTCGTAACCGGGCTCCTGCGTGATCTCGTAGCCGGTTAGTAGATCGATGCCGGTGTCGGGATCACCCGCGAGCCGCTGCAGCCAGGTGCGAGTAAGCGCTGCCCACAGCGCAACCTTCTCGGGCGGTCCGGCCTTGTACGGGAACCACACGGCACCGGCGACCGCCGAGGTGGTCTGCACGCCCGTCGCCGCAGCGACGATCCGGACGGCGTGACCCTGCTCCTCGAGCGTGAGCGCGGTCGTCAGCCCGATGATGCCGGCACCGACGACCGTGATCTCCACGTCCAAAGCATAGCGCCCTCAGCCCGCCACGGCGCGGCGCCGGCGGCGACAGGCGATCTGCACGAGTCCGAAAGTGATGCCCGGGGCAGGGTGGTACCGTCGCCGACGTGGATCCGCTGGTCGTCGCGATGCTGACGGTCACCGCGCTGCTCGCGGGCACGGTCGACGCGATCGCCGGCGGTGGCGGCCTGATCACGCTCCCCGCGCTCCTCACCGCCGGGCTGCCGCCGCACCTCGCACTCGGCACGAACAAGGGGCAAAGCGTGTGGGGATCGGGCGCGGCGCTCGTCGCGTTCTGGCGCGCGGGTCGGGTCGATCGCAAGCAGGCGCTGTTCGCGTTCCCGCTCGGCCTGATCGGCTCGTTGATCGGCGCGGAGCTCGTGCTGTTGATCTCACCGGCGTCGTTGAAGCCGATCGTGATCGCGATGCTGATCGGCGCGGCCGTGCTCCTCGTCGTCCGCAAGCCGCGGCGCGATGGGGACGACGGTGAGGGTCGGCCGTGGATCGCCGCCGCACTCGCGTTCGGGATCGCCTGCTATGACGGCTTCTTCGGTCCAGGAACCGGCACGTTCTTGATCGTCGGCTTCGTCGCGCTGTGCGGGCGCTCGATGCTGCGCGCGACCGCGGACGCCAAGGTCGTCAACTTCGCGTCAAATCTCGCAGCACTCGGCGCGTTCGCGCACCAGGGCAGCGTGCTGTGGAAGCTCGCGCTCCCGATGGCGGCGGGCCAGCTCGTTGGCGGCCTGATCGGCGCGCGGCTCGCGATCAAGGGCGGCGCGAAGCTGATCCGCCTCATGGTGCTGATCGTCTCCGGCGCGCTCGTGCTCAAGCTCGGCTACGACCTCGTGTAGCCCCGCGCCGGCGCGCGACGATCGCGACTACTTCTTCGGGCACTGCTCGAGCTGGAGACCCGACAGCAGCTTGTTCGCGACGAAGGTGCCGGGCGTCGTCTGGTTGGCCGCCGCCACCGAGGGCGACGGCTCCTGACGGCTGCTGTGCGCCCGTGCGCCCCGGGCAGGCGTCAGTCGGCGGACGGACGCGCGGGCTTGGCGGCCCGCAGCTCGCGGACGAGCGCTGCCTGGCCATCTGCGTGATAGCTCGAGCGGACCAGCGGTCCAGCCACCACGTGAGTGATCCCGACCGCGCGCGCGTAGGCCTCGAGCTCGGCAAACTCCGTGGGGTGCACGTAGCGCTCGATCGCGAGGTGCTGCTTGCTCGGCGACAGATACTGGCCGAGCGTCACGATGTCGACGCCGAGGCCCGCGAGCTCGCGCAGCACGGACTCGACCTCTTCGCGGGTCTCGCCGAGACCGAGCATCAAGCCGGTCTTGGTCACGGCATCGCGGCGCCGCGCGTGCTCGAGGATCTTGTAGCTACGCGGGTAGCTCGCCTGGACGCGGACCTGGCGCGACAGCCGAGGCACGGTCTCGAGGTTGTGCGCGAACACGTCCGGATCGGCATCGAGCACGATGTCGACGAGCTCGGTCTTGCCCTTGAAGTCTCCGGCGAGGATCTCGAGCGTCATGTTCGGGCACGCCGCCTTGACGGAGCGGATCGTCTCGGCCCAGTGCGCCGCGCCAAAGTCCTCGAGGTCATCGCGATCGACGCACGTGATCACCGTGTGCTCGAGCGACAGCCGCGACAGCATCTCGGCGACGCGACGCGGCTCGTCGGGATCCGCGGGAAGCGGCCGGCCCGTCGTGACGTCGCAGAATCGACACGAGCGCGTGCAGATATCTCCGAGGATCATGATCGTCAGCGCGCGGCGGGTCCAGCACTCGCCGATGTTCGGGCAGCTCGCGCTCTCGCAGACCGTGTTGAGCTTCAGCTCGCGGACCATCGTGCGCAGCTCGAAGAACGCGGGCTTGGTCGGCAAGGTCGCTCGGATCCACTCGGGGTGACGCCGGCGCGGCTCCGCCGGAGTCTCGGCTTGGCCCACCACCGGCAGGTGCACGCGCGTCTCGGACATCTCAGGAGGCATACCCCGCGATCGACCCGAACACCAGCCCACTTAGCGAGGGCGCTTGTGGACGCGGGCGGCGAACGGCTGGCGCCGCTGCGCGCCATCAACGGCGAGCAGCTGACCGCAGATCCAGTTCTTGTCGACGAGCTCCACGACGAGGTCTACCTGCTTCGCGCTGACAGGCACCTCCTCGGCGAGGTAGGTCGCGAGCTGAGCGATCCGAGGTCCGCGGTTGGCGTAGCGGCCGCGGTCCACGGGACGCCTCCCGTTGGACAGGGTGAGCTGGATTGCGCGCTGGCTGCCGCGCACCGGCGCGAGAGGATCGGCAATGCCGTCAGGCTCGAGCGCGAAGTCGGCGAGCCACACCATCGTGCCGGGCGGGTCTGGATAGGCGTACCCCGAGGCGACCTTCGTGAGCGAAGCGAGCGCACCCGGACGTTTGCAGGCAGCGGGCAAATCGCTCCAGTCCATCGCGGTCGCCGCTTCCTGGACCTGCGCGCGACCGTCACTCGGTGGCGGCGGCGA
>JAYUYE010000897.1:0-7750 GCA_043752985.1 Myxococcales bacterium | reverse complement strand
GGCGTCGCTGACTTCGCCTCGTCGGCCTTGACCTCGGGCTTCGCGGTCACATCGGCGAGGACGAAGTGATATTTCTTCTTGGGCGCAGCGTGGGCCATCGAGACGGTCAGGGCCACGAAAGCGAAGACGAAGAGGCGCAGCATGGGAGCCATAGTAGTCACGGTTTTTCCTTGAGACGACGCGTGCTAGCGTTGCATTCATGGTCCGGCCGCGGTGGCACGACGCGCTGATCGTGGCGGCCATCGCCGGCCTGCTCATGGTCGGTGTCTGGGCGCTGTGGTGGGACGATGTGAGAGCCGTTCTGGACCTCGGACCCGCAGATGGGTCAGCCGTGGACCCCGCCCCGCCCGCGAGTGGCCAGACGTAGCTCCGCTGCCAACGATCTCTAGTAGCAATGCTCGTCGAAACTTGACCGTGATTGCGGTTAGTTAGTACCGTTCCGCGGAGGGCAATGTTCACCATACTCATTCAGGAAAAGGGCGGCGAGCAGCGCCGCATGGTGTTCAACAAGCCCGAGGTCACGATTGGCCGCGTGCAGGGCAACGACATCGTCCTGCCGAAGGGCAACGTATCGAAGCGTCACGCGCGCATCGTGCTCAAGGACGGCAAGTTCATCATTGTCGATCTGAAGAGCACCAACGGCACGTACGTCAACGGCCGCAAGATCACGAGTCCACTCGTCGTCAAGGACAGCGACAAGATCTACATCGGTGACTTCATCGTCGGTGTGGACGAGGCTGCGTCCGGTGCCGAGGGCGATGGCCCGTCGGAGACCACGACGTCGCCACCGTCCGATCGCGTGAACGCGGGCCCGCCGCCCGACATGCGTCCGCCGCGTCCGACCGAGGCGCAGCCGATGGCCGCGCTGCCGCAGCAGATGAACAACCCGGATCCGATTCCGCCGGCGCCGGTGCGGTCGGCTCCGCCGCGTCCGGCACCCGTGTCAGCACCGCTTCGTGATCTCCCGGCTCGCGACCCGGCTCCGATGACGCCGCGTGAACCGCCGGAGCCGCGCGCGATGCCTCCGATCGCTGCGCCGATGGGCGATGCCCCGCAGCGCACGCGCCCGCCTATCGGTGGACGCCCGGGCGGCACGATGCCGCCGCCGATGGCCCCGATCCCGCCACCGCAGATGGCCCCACCGCCGCAGGTCGAGGCCATGCCGCCACCGATGGCGATGCCCGCGCCGATGCCCGCACCGATGCCGGCCCCGATGCCCGCGCCGATGCCGGCCGCGATGGCTCCTGCACCGCTGCGAGATGTCAGCTCTGCGAACGGAGCGTCGGCGCAGGTCGTCCCGCTCCCGGCCGACAAGACAAAGAATCGCAACCTCGTCGGTGCCGGGGCTCGCCGTGTCGTCGCGCGGTCGGTCTCGATGCCGAGCCGTCGCGGCGTTCACATTGATCCGCTTGATCCGAAAGTCGTGAAGATGCTCGACCTCCAGTCGAACATCCTCGAGCGGCTGCGCGCGAAGCTCGATCTCGACAAGATTCCGATGGAGCGCCTCCACGAGGAGGACCTGTGGCAGCGCGCCGAACGCGCCACGATCGATCTCGTCGAGACCCTAGAGACCTCGGGCGAGCTCCCGAAGTACATCGACCAGGACACGCTCATCAAGGAGACGCTGTCCGAGGCGCTCGCGCTCGGACCGCTCGAGGACCTGCTCGCGGACGAGAAGATCGACGAGATCATCATCGATCGCCGCGATCGCGTCGTGGTCGGCAAGGACGGCGTCCTGCGCGGTTCTGGCAAGGCATTCTCGTCGGACGACGTGTTCGAGCGCGTCGTCAAGCGCCTGGTCGCCGAAGCCGGCGCCCGGATCGATGACGCCACGCCGATCGTCGACCTCCGCATGCGCGACGGCACGCGGCTGACCGCAGCCGTAGCTCCCGTCGCATCGCGCGGCGCGTGCCTCGTGCTCAAGAAGGTCCGCAGCCCGATGCCGTCGCTCGCGGATCTCGGCTCGTCCGGGACCATGAGCCCCGGCATGGCCGACTTCCTCGCGACCTGCGTGACCGCGCGCCGCAACATCCTCGTGTGTGGTGGAGCGAGCTCCGGCAAGACGTCGGTCGTCGCGGCCATCGCCGCCGCATCACCGCCCGGCGAACGGGTGATCTCCGTCGAGGAAATCGCGGAGCTCTCGATCGGACGCGACGAGTGGATCCAGCTCGAGAGCCGGATCGGCGTCGGCAAGAATGCCGAAGTCGATCTCGCGACGCTCGTCGAGACCGCGCTTCGCCTCTCCCCCGATCGGCTGATCGTGGGCGAGGTCCGTGGCCGCGAGGCACTCACGCTCGTCCACGCGCTCAACGCGTCGGTCGACGGCGCCGTCGTGGCCATGACAGGCGAGGGCGGCAACGTCGCACTGACCCGGCTATCCACGCTGGCGCGCGCTGCGGGTGGCGCCGATGCGGCGGTCCGCGAGCTCGTCGCCCAGGCGTTCGAGATCGTGGTTCACGTGTCGCGCACGCCCGACGGCTCGATCCGGGTGATGGCGATCGAAGAAGTGACCGGCTTCGCCGAGACCAGCTTCGATACCCACGTGCTGTTCCAGTACCAGAACAACTCGTTCACTCCGACCGGCACCGTGCCGCGGTTCTACTCGGAGCTCGAGGCGCGCGGCATCCCGGCGGACCAGGCGGTCTTCCGCTAGCGCGCTCTTCAAGGCTCGATACTCCGTGCTCGGGCACTCCGTGCGACGGAATGAACCGACCGCAGAGGACCGCAGAGCAGAACGGTTTCGGGCTGCGGACCTTCTGGAGCACAGGCTCAGGACATTGCCGGAGCACGGAGCAACGCAGACGGCGTACCGCGCGCCGCTAGTTATCCGTCGGCGGCGCGCCAGCGATTCGGTTCGCCAGGTCGAGCACCTCGAGGTCGCGCGGCCACACGGCCTTGAGCAGATCGAGCAGGCCTTGCGCTGACTCGGGGTCGCCGGCCTCGAGCACCGCGCGGGCGCCCTCGAGCTGATCCTTTTTCAGCGTCGGCGCGAGGAGAGACGTCTTGGTCGCGGCCTCCGCGCGCAGCATGTCGTTGCCGGTGCGGCTGGCGAGGCGGGCGAGCTGGGCCCAGAAGTAGCCGGCCTGCGGGTGCTGGGTTCCCTCGGCCGTCTCGGCGGCCATGCGGATCTCGTCGACGGCGTTGGTCAGGTCGCCGAGCTGCTCGGAGATCTTGGCGAGATCGAGCCAGGCCCAGACGAAGGCAGGATCGTCGGCGACGACCTGCTCGAGCTCGTTGCGCGCGTCTTCGGTGAGCTCTTGCTCGAGCAGCGCGTGGCCGAGCCGCCAGCGGATGCCGGGGGAACCGGCGTCGCGCTTGAGGTGTGCGCGGAGCTGGCGCTCGCGGACCTCGGGGAGCATGTCGCCGTCGTCGTCGAAGATGTCGTCGACGAACTCGCCTTCGGCGTCGTAGATCTGGCCGATCGAATCGAACAGGCCGGCGACCCAGCGCTCGAGGCGCGTGCCCTCGCAGACCTCGTCATCGATCGAGGCGTCCGTGCGCCAGACCCGGCCGCGCACGTCGATCGAGATCGGATCTCCGTCGATGATCGCGAACTGCCAGCGGCCAGGGGTCGGCATCGTGATCTCGCGCGCCGGCACGATCTCGACGGAGTCGAGGAACATCTTCATGCCGTCGCAGCGCGCGTAGAGCTCGATCAGCGGTTCGGGCAGACCCGGCGGCAGCTGGCCGGTCGGGGGATCGATGTCATGCAGCCCGGCGGGCGCTTGCTCCATCAAGTTGATGACGCGATCGAGACCGCTGACCTCGTCGTCACGCCGCTTCTTCACCATCGTAACCTCAACGCGCCAGCGGCATCGCGCCGACGGCGACGATCGGCTCACCCGCCGCATCGGCTCCGCGATAGACCGCAACGACTCGCGCGCCACTCGACGGCGCCGCGATGCTCGCGAGCTGGTCGCCGGTGGTCTGCACCGACGTCAGCGAGGTGCGCACGCCGCGCTCGTCCTCGACCAGGATCTCGACGGCGCCGGGGCCGAGTCCCTTGCCGCTGACCGTGATCTGATCGCCGAGCTCGATCGTCAGCTCGCCGCGCAGCAGGAAGTCGAGGAGGCCGGCCTCGTAGGCGGCGACCTCGGGGAGGATGTTCGCGATCTGCTCGAGCATGCAGTCGTCGTCGATCCAGAACTCGAGCACGCCGTGCTCGACCTTGTAGCGCGAGAGGCAGGTGCCGTTCGCATCGCGGAGCGTGGTGCCGTCGTCGCGGCTCGCTGCCATCAGGTTGAGCCGCGCGGGTAGCGCCGGCTGCGGGCGAGCGAGGGTAGGGCGCGAGTCGCCACCGATCCGGCTGTCCGCCGGCAGTGTGTTCGGCGAGAAGTACGAGCGCGCGATCACGTCGGCGAGACCGCCGCCCGCCCTGTCGGAGAAGTAATCGCGTAGCCGCGTGCGGGTGATCGTTCGCGACGGACCCGGCACACCGAGCCGGCCATGCGCGAGCGCCGCGATTCGCTCGAACCGCGAGCCGAGATCATCAGGACCGGCGCCGAGCGGCGCGAGATGCGCGGCCTCGTCGGAGCGAACGCGCGACGGCGCGCCGAGATCACCGAGGATGTGCAGGATCGCGCCGGCAGCGACGAGCGCCGCTGCCATGTGACGTGACCGTTCGCCTGGCGTCTTCGCCGTCACGGCCTTGCCGTACTGCAGGTAGAACGAGTCGAGGTTGAACGGATTGGTCTTCGCGGTGACCCAGTCCGGGGCCGCGATGCCCTGATCCGGAAGGTCGGCACGGCCGAGCGCCTCGCGCGCCTTGTCGGAGATGCTCGCGAGCACGCTGCGGTCTGGCGCCCGCCAGCCCTTCTGCGTCTGCGGATCGAAGAAGTGATTGGCTCCATGACTCGCGGGCAGATCCGCGAGGGCCGCTCCAGCCGCGATCCACGCCAGCGCGGCCTGTCGGCCTCGTTCATCGGGCACCGCGCCGTGCGTCGGTGACAGCAGCCGAACGGCAGCGATCAGCGTCGGCGCATCGGCGGGGGGAATCGTCATCGGCTCGAACAAGCCGCCGGAGAAGCCGAGGCTGACAAGTCGCTTGTGCAGCTTGGACGCGAGCGCGGCCTGCTCGGCGAGACCGGCATGCGTGGTCTCGGGCTCCCAGGCGGCGGCCGGTGTGGTGGCGAGCGCGAGGAGCCCGATCGCGAGAGCAGCGGAGAGGCGCTTCACTTGGTTCCTTCTGCGGGCGTGGCGGGCGAAGCGGTGGGCGCCTGGACGAGCGACTTGATCCGCGCATACGCAGTGCCGGCGAGCGCCGCGGCGTCGTCGATCGATGCGCACTGATTGGAGCCGCACGTGAGCAGCACCACCATGCCGCGCTGACCGTCGAGGAATCCGATGCCGCGGATGTCACCTTCGGTCGCCTGGAACGAGCGGTTCGCGATGTCGTCCTTCTCGGCAATCCCGGGCAGCTGGGTCAACAGCTCCTCGTACCGTTCCTGCGCTTTACCGGGCTCGAGGCGCCAGAGTCGGATCGCGACGTCCCAGGTCTCCGGGCGGCCGAGCGCCTTGAAGTGCTGGGACGAGTATGTGGCGGTGTCGGGCTCGTCGGAGAGCGGCCCGGTCTCGAACCCGCCGTCGTACTTCGTGCGCGCCTTGATGTCGGTCTCGGTCAACAGCTGCGCCGCGACGATGTACTGACCCTCGCCGCGACCGGGACGGAGATCCTCGCCGCCGCGCTTGCCGTCGAGCTCGGCGCCCGCATCCGCGAGCTCCCACTGCGTGAGCGCGGCGACGGCCGTGCCACCGCCGACGAACCGCAGGTGCCGCGCGTGCGAGAGCTCGCTGCGCCAGCGCTCGAGCAGCACCTGGTTCTCGCTCTGCGCGAAGTCCATGCGCGCTCCGAGATCGTGGAACCGACGATCGCTGCGATACGCGACGTAGCCGCGCTTGTAGACGAGCAGCGTGAACTCGGTGACGCGGAGACCGCGCGGAACCTTCGGCATCGCGGGGATCCGGTACGCGCCGTTCGCGTCGGTCGATCCGACGAACTCGCGCGCGCCGGCGGGCTCCGGCAATGCGGTGCCGCGCTCGAGCGTCCACGCTCCGTAGACGAGCGCGCCCGCGACCGGGGCATGCGTCGTCGAGTCAACAACCCGGCCGGTGAACGGGCCCGCGAGCGAGCCCGGGTCCGGTGCATCGGGGCGGACCCGGAAGGGGGCCGTACGAACCGCCGAATCGACGCACGCCGCGGGCGCGATTGCGCCCACCAGCATGGCCAGGAACACAAGCCGGTGAGCAGTGTTGCGCGTCAAGCCGGCCGGTCTTAGCAAGATGCCTGGTGCGTTGCAAACCGGCCCGAGGCCATTCCCGAGATCGAGTGTTATTGAGACACTCGGTTCGGGTTCAACGTTAGGGGAACGATGCGTTGTTCGATGTGTGGCCACGACAGTCCCGCCGGCTCGTCGTTCTGCCTTAACTGCGGCAGCTCGATGGCGCTCCTTGCAGCGGCGCCGCATCCATTCACCCAGACTCCCGGTGGTGGACCGGGGTTGCCCACGATCTGTCCTGCATGCCGGGGTGAGAACCCGCCGGGCATGAAGTTCTGCCGCAGCTGCGGCGGCGCGCTGTCAGCGGCAGGCGCAGGCCCGATGATGTCGCCGCCGCCAGGCGGGCCACCTCCCTACGGCGCACCGGGCATGGGACCGCCGATGGGTGGGCCGGCATTCGGCGCACCGGGCATGGCGCCTCCACCGGGTCCCTCGTTTGGAGCGCCCGGAATGGGCGGACCGGGACCGGGCCACGGTCCCGCGCACGGACTGGGTGGTTCGCCGGGTATGGCCGCGACGCAGATGGCGGTGCCGGCGATGTCGCCGCCGATTCCCGCTCCGCTGCCGCCGCCGCCGCCGACGCATCCGATGGGACCGCCCCCCGGCGTGTTCGCAGCTCCGGGTATGAGCGCCGGTGCTTCGCCGCCCAATGTTTTCGGTTCGCCGGGTGCGCTGCCGTCGACGGCGCCCGGCGTGTTGCCTCCGCAACCCGGAGGCTCGCCGCAGTCGGCTCCGGAAGGTCGCATGATCACGTGTCCGCGGTGCGGAACCTCGACGCCCGTCGGCTTCGCGTACTGCCAGCAATGTGGTCTGCACATGCAGGCACTGCAGCCGACCGATCCCGGTGCGAGCGCGCGGCCGCGAGCCCCCTCGAATTCCGGTGGTGCGCTTGGAGTGGCTCCCGGTTCGTCGGGTTCGGGAGCGGGCGGTCCCGGCTCCGGCGGCACCTCACCGGGCGGTCGCCCGATCGGTGGCGGCGCCGTCAATCTCCACGCGCCGATCGATCCGCAGGGAGCGACGCTCGCCTCCGACGGAGTTCGCGCGAATTCGCTGCAGCTGCCGTCGGGACGCGCCGCACCCGTCTCGATCTCGAGCCCCGCCGCGGCAACGGGCCCGGCATGGGGCACCGCAGTGCTCGTCAATCGCGACGGCTCCGATGGACAGCGGTTCCCGCTCGCCGGTGAGTACGCCGTCGTCGGACGCGCCGGTGCAGACATCGCATTCGAAGACGATCGGTTCCTCGCGCGCCAGCACGCGCGGTTCGAGCGCACCGGCGATGGCAGCGTGAAGATCCATCCGCTCGACACGCTCAACGGCGTGTTCCGCAAGGCCGACGCGCCGGTCGATCTCGTCGACGGCATGACGATCCTGGTCGGGCGCGAGGTGCTGCGCTACGAACAGGTGGATGTCGAGGAGATGAAGGTGCATCCGCTGATTCGCCACGGCGTCGCGCTGTTCGGATCGCCGCCGCGCGA
>JAYUYE010000896.1:0-7755 GCA_043752985.1 Myxococcales bacterium | reverse complement strand
GTCGCGACCGGCAGCTGGCCGATGTGCACGTCACGCATCGTCACGGTCACACCGACGCGCATGAGCTGCGGCTTGGACAGCGGTGCATCCGGGAGCTGAATTCCGACCGCGGACACCGAGACCGGCGCCATCGGGATCTCGATCGGCTCGAGCAGCTCCGGGCCACCCGGGCGTGCTGCGACATCGCGGGCGATCCGATCGAGCGCGAAGTACGACGCGGACATGTAACGCGCGTCGGGAACGGCGCTGACCTGCTCGCGGCACATCTCGCCGAGCTCGCGCCACGGCGTGCGCGCGCCCTTCATCCGCGCATCGTCGAGCGTGCCGAGGAAGCGCATCTTCGCGTTCGGCTCGCAGTACGCCTTGCACGCGGTCATCGCGTCCTCGATCAGCGTGCGCGTGGGTCCGCCGTCGGCCGGGAGCTTGTTCCACGTCAGGATCGGGGTCCAGTCACCGCACGGACGACAGGCCGCGATGATCGCGTCGACGCGGCGAGTGGCCGGAAGACCGGGTGCGCTCTTGAGCGCTGCCTCGCAGATTGTCCAGTCGTTCGGTGCGATGGCGGCATCGATCGCCTTCGCCGCCGGCAGCGTGCTGCCCGACCCGACGAGCGGCACCTCGGCGTCCTTGCCCTTCCCCTTGCACCCGACCGAGATGAGCAGGCCGAGCGCAACAGCGCCGGAGCGACTCACCCGCGATCGACCTCGAGGCCGTACTTCTTGACGAGACGGTGGATGTAGTTGCGATCGATGCCGGCCTCGGAGGCGGCGCGCGAGATGTTGCCGCGGTGGCGCAGGAGCAGCGCCTGCAGGTAGTCGCGCTCGAAGCTCTCGACCAGCGCGGCCTTGGCTTCCTTGAAGGGCAGCTCGAGGACGTCGGGGTTCGACTGCGCGCGGCGCGACGCCGAGGAGCTCGCATCCTCATCGGCGGTCGGCATCCGCGACGTGCCGTCGGACAGATCGTGGAGCGCGGCATCGCCGAGCGAGAGTGCACGCTCGACGACGTTGCGCAGCTCGCGGACGTTGCCCGGCCAGTCGTGCTTGTCGAGGAGATCGAGCAACGACGGCGACTGCGCGAATTCGCCGCGCCCCATCTTGTCGGCAAACCACGCGGCCAGCGTGGGGATGTCGGCCTTGCGCTCGCGCAACGGCGGCACGCTGGTGGCGACGACGGCGAGCCGGTAGTAGAGGTCCTCGCGAAACTGGCCAGCCTTGACCATCGCGCGGAGGTCGCGGTGCGTGGCCGCGATCACGCGGATGTCGACGTCGACGGCCTGCGTCTCGCCGACGCGACGGACCTGGCGGCGATCGAGCACGCGCAGGAGCTGCGGCTGAAGATCGAGGGCGAGCTCGCCGATCTCGTCGAGGAACAGCGTGCCCTGGTTCGCCGCTTCGATCAGACCCTGCTTGTCGGCGTTCGCGCCGGTGAACGAGCCCTTCGCGTGACCGAACAGCTCCGACGCGATCAGCTCGTGTGGGATCGAGCCGCAATCGACCACGACGAACGGACCGCGGGTCCGCTTGCTCATCTTGTGGACGGCCTCTGCGATCGCTTCCTTGCCGGTACCTGTCTCGCCCTGGAGCAGGATCGTCGCGTCGGTCGGCGCGGCCTTCGCGAGCAGCGCGAACAATCGCTTCATCGGCAGCGTCGTGCCGAGCACGTCACCGAAGCGATCGGCCGAGAACTCCCTGAGATCGATGCTGGTGTCGACCGGCTCGACGTCCATCTCGGTGTGCTTGCCGAGGCGCAGCCGTGCCGCGCCGGTCAGGACGACGTTGCCGACCTTCGCGCCGCCGTGCTTGGTGCCGTTGGTCGTATCGAGGTCGCGGATCTCGATGCCGTCGCGGCGGACGCGGATCTCGAGGTGGTAGCGCGACACGGTCGCGTCGGAGAGCACGAGGTCGTTGTCGGCGTGGGTGCCGACCATCGTGGTCCCCTCGTCGAGGTTGTGCTCCTTGCCTTGGTCGGGACCGGAGACCACCCGCAGGCGGAAGCTGCGCTCGACGAGTGCACCGCTGGCGTCGTCGGTCAGGAGCTGCGTATGGATCTGACTCACCCTACGCCTTTGTACCGCGACGGCGCGCCAGCATCCATCCCACCAGACCGAGGAGCGCGATCGGCGGACGATCGCCGCCCACACTGCAACAACCCGGGCCATCGCCGGTTTCGGGGGTTCCCGCATCCGGCCGCGGGCCACCGTCATCGGGCGCCGCGTCGTCGGGCAGCGCCGCGTCGTCGGGAACGCCCGCATCGACCGGCGGATCCGTGCCGGGTTCGAGCACGACCGAGTTGTAGGTCTGGATGCCAGAGTCGACCGTCTGGCATTGCTTCTTGGTCTTGAATCCGAGCTTGCGCACCGTGACGCACGCGAACCGCGGTGTCACGCTGGGGAAGTCGTAGAACCCATCGACGCCGGTCGTATCCACGCGCGTGTCATCGAGCGTGACCTGGGCCCCGTTGATCCGCGTGCAGTTGAACACGCTGTTCTGGCAGATCAGCCCGACAAGCTCACCCGCGGGCAGCATGCCGTACTTGATCGCGAGGTGATTCGCGACCCGGCGCTCGATGCCGTCGGAGGGTGAATTGACCACCGCGCCATCGACCACGAGTGTCGACGAGCTGCCGCTGTCGAGGGCCATCGCCCACGCCGCCTGGCGGCCCTGGAGGAACCCGGCGACCTCCGCCATCGTCAGCCCGATCGATCCGCTCTGCCAGCCATCCACGATGACGAGGAACAGCCGATTGCCGTCGGCCGACAGCCCGATCGCCGAGCGCGGTGCACGCTGACACGGCACCGTTTGAGGATCGGCGCACGCGAACGTTGTCTCGACGCTGCCAGCACGCAGGAGCAGCGGACCACCACCGATCGCACCCTGGGTTCCCTCGGGAAGCTCGTTCGGTTCGACCGTGAGCTCGGGTGGGACGATCGCCGCCTGCGTCCGCTCGCCGACCCGCCGCAGATGAAACAACGCGAGCACCGCATTGTCGCTGGTGTTGGTCCACGCCGTCGTGTCCCCGATCGCGAGCCCGCGCGGCCGGTAGTCCGCGACCGCGAACGCGTCGCCGTTGATCGCGACCTGCGCAGCCTTGCGGGTAGCAAACCCGCTCGTGGTGATTCCCTTGTCGGACTCCTTGGTCGCGTAAAGCGCGATCTCGGCGGACGTCAGATCGATCTCGACGAGCACGATCCGCGCGGGGACCGCCGCGTCGACCCAGCGCTCGAGGTGAATCCCCGGATAGGGGTCGCTCTGCATCGTGCGCACCGGTGCAGCGCTCGCCGAACCCGCGATCATCGCGACGAGGAGCCAGGCGCGGCGCATGGGCCGAGCATACCCAGTTCCGGGCGTCAGGTCGGCTCGGAAGCGATCCAGAGCGGGTAGGCGCGGGGCTTCGCGAGCTCGCGAACCTCGAGGATCTTGGTGCGCGCGGAACTGGCGGGGAGCCGGGCCACGACCGCGCGACCTTCGGTATGGATCTTCATGGTCAGGGCCTCGGCGGCAGCGGGCTCGACGTCGAACACCTTGCAGAGCGCCTCGATCACGAACTCGCGGGTCGTGTAGTCGTCATTGCGAAGCGCGACGTGGACATCCGGACCCGACGCGCTGACCTCGGGCTCGCGGCAGCCGTGGGTGAGCGTGAACAACATCGCGGTCGGATCGAGCTTTGCTTCCACGAGCATTCGCACGACCTCCGAGCGCACGAGGTACGCCCACAGGTCGGTACAGGTCGCCTTGCGCTGGCCGTGAATCGCGACCGACAGCGCGAACGACAGCACCTGCTGCGCGTCCTCGGTCATCACGCGCGCCTCGCCGGTCGTGGCATCGAGCCGCGCGAGCACCCGGTCCTCGAGCG
The DNA here is from genome assembly GCA_043752985.1 of Myxococcales bacterium. Taxonomy (GTDB): domain Bacteria; phylum Myxococcota_A; class Polyangia; order Haliangiales; family Haliangiaceae; genus JABFXX01. The sequence continues at coordinate 3,903 of JAYUYE010000896.1, read as the reverse complement.
CCTCGACGTCACCGCCGTGACCGCGAATGGCCTCGGCCATCGCCTCGTCCTGGAGCAGGCCGTAGAGCAGGTGGAACGAGGTCAGGGTCTCGTGCGAGCGCGAGCGTGCCTCGTGCTGTGCGACGTGCAGCGCGACCTCGGCATCGGTGTCGAGCGACGAGGTGAACGTCTTGTGCGCGCGCGCCCAGCGCAGCCGCTGCCACCAGACGGCGCCAAATCCAGCCGCGATGATCGCGACGACCGCTTCCACCTTTGGAGCTTACCGCCGATCCGCTAGTTGGCGATCACGGCCGCGCCAGCCTTCACGACGACATTGACCAGGTGAGGCTCGACCTCGTGCCCCGGCGTGCCCGTGACCAGGACTCGCCGCGGTCCGACCTCGAGCACGGTGCGCTGCAGTTTTCCGCCGCCGCCGAGCTGGAGCAGCTTGTTCGGGCCTGCCTCGACGATGCCGAGCTCGAACTTCTCCTCGTGGGGCTTGGCACCGACGGTGACCCGCCGAGTCAGCCGGCCGGTTGCGCCCGAGGCCTGGACTACGAGCTCGACCGCGTAGGTCCCCGGTACGATCACGCACTCGGCGGGGACGGGGAGGGCCAGGCAGTGCGGCGCACCCGTCACGCTCGCCTTGCCGTCGAAGTTCGACACCACGCGGAGCTGCGCACCATCGACGAGTGTCGCCGTGCGCTCGAGTCCATCCGTCCCGCGCCCCGGCGTGAAGGGCTCGATGAACGCGGGGACCTTGCCCGGCATGGTCAGCATGAACCGAACGAGCTTGCCGCCCTCGACGAGGACCTCGGATGGTGTCGTGACACCGGCGAGCAGCTGTCCGTTCTGGACGATCTGCGCGCCGGTCGGCGTTGACGTCAGCCTGATCCGCGCGAGGTCCGCCGCGACCGCGAGCGGCTGGATCAGACGGGTCTCCTTGCCGGGGCCTGGCACGTCGAGCTGTGCACTCGCGTCCTGATAGCCCTGCTTCTTGAACGCGACCGTCACCGACTTGCCCGCGGACAACGTGGTCAGCGCGAGCGGCGTGGTGCCGACCGCTGCGCCGTCGATCGTGACGTCCGCGCCGCTCGGCTGGGTCTCGAACGAGACCTTCGGGGCCAGCGCGACGAGCTCGAGAATGACGGCGTTAGAGCCCGCGCTTGGCTGAACCACGGCCTGGCGCGGCTCGTAGCCCTCGAGTCGGGCCACGACTGGATACGCGCGACCGACCTCGAGACCACGCACGATCAGCGTGCCGTCGACCGCGGTGCCTGCATTCTTGCCCTCGACCTCGACGAGCGCGCCCTGTGGCACCGTCTGGATCGTGACCGCCGTCTTCTCCGCTCCGAACAATCGCGGCCACGCGGCAATGGCCACGAGCGCGATCGTCGCGACGATCGCAGCGACGAGGACGCCGATCAGTCCGCGTGGTGCCGGCGGCGGCCGCTGCGTGCGCCGCTCGACGGGGTGCGAGGCCCCCGCCGGGAGCCGCCGCGACGGACCTGCCGCGAGCCGCCCCGCCGCATCGATTCGCTCGCTGAAGAACCCGAAGCTCTCGAGCTGCTGCTTCGGGCTCTCAAGATTGAACGTGCACACTGCCTCGGTCGCGACTCCGGGCAGCACGTTGAAGTAGACGTTCGTCGACGAGTTCGTCATCAGGTACAGGCCGAGACCGGCGCCGCCGACCTTGCGATCGATCTGTTGCTCGTTGTGCAGACACTTGTGAAGAAAGCGCAGCACCGTCGAGCGCTCGAGCGTACCGAACGCATCGCGCACGGCGATCGCGAACTGTCCACCGTCACATGCGTACTGCACGACGACCTTCTGCTCGACGCGCAGCGAGATCCGCGTCTTCGTCGGAATCTCCGAGAAGATCTGGCGGCCCTGCTCGTCGACCGGCGCGTCGTACAGCGCGTTCATCAGCATCTCGTCGAGGCACTGCTCGATCGACTCGCGATACTTGCGGCGCACGCCCATCAGCTCCGCGAACTCGGAGATCTGGGCGATGCACAGCGACTTCTCCTGATAGTCGCCGACGAGAAACGAGTGGATCTGCGTGCCCCACAGCACGAGCTTGTCGAGGCCAAAGATGTCGCCGGCGAGCACGCGGGTCGCCATCGCGGACAGCTCGGGACCATCGAACGACTCCGCCACCATCATGCCGGCGACGCGATCCGAGGCCTGCATGATGTCGACGACCGCCGCCAGATTCGTCCGCGGCAGGATCGCGATCACGCGGGTATCGGCGGTGAGCCGTGCGACCAGCTCGGGCGCCACGCCGGCGAGTGGGCCGTCGAGGTGGATCACGAGCAGCGCGGCCTGCAAGAGGCCGGAGCCGAGCTCCTCGAGCGTCGAATGAGAATCGACCGCCCCACCGGCCGCCTTGAGCGCGACCGACAGCTGCTTGCCAAACGCCTTGTCAGGCGAGACGGCGATGATTCGTCGCGCGAGCACCCCTACCTGAGGAGTCTACACGACGGTGCCGTCGTAGCGGCTCACCCACTGGGTGGGATGAAACTCCGGTATCGCCAGGGGCTCGAGGACGGGGGACCTGTGCTTCCAGAACTCGCGAAACGGCCGTTTCTCGCCCGTCTTATAGAAGTGCATCAGGTAGGCAGTGTCGCAGGCCGCGAAGTCCGCAACCCACTGATCGAGGTCGTGGACCCCGGCGTCGTGAAGGAGCTGGAGGCTGTACTGGCAGGCCTCGGCTTCGTAGTCGGCGACCTCGCGCAAGGCCTGTTCGGACCACACACCACCCGGCTTCCGGAACGCGATCTCTCGCGACTTCTCGCAGACATTCCACTGCACGGTGTGGCCGAACAGGTGAACGAGGATGAACAGCGAGTCCTCGACCTCGAGGTCGAACTCGACCTTGATCGCGCGTCCATCGAGGTCGCCCGTGAACGGGTTCGGCACGTCGCTGACGCTGACCGGGATCTGCCAACGATCCTCGATCATCTTCTCGACGCGATCGAACACCACGCGCATGCGCGCGGGGTCGGGCGTGCCCGTGCTCATGCCTTGGGAGCGACGGCCTGCTGGACGCGCGCCTGCATGAGGTCGTGCAGGGTGCGCATCACGCTGTACGCCGTCAGCTCGGCGAGCAGCTTGGTGACCTTGCCGTGCTGATCGTCGTTGAGCGAGCCCTCGACCGCCTTCATCGCGGCGACCAGGTTCTTCTCCTGGGTGGCGAGCTCGTTCGCATCGACCCTGCCGTCGGCAAGCGACTGCGCGAAGTGCTCGAGCTTGCCGATGTGCTCCTCGAGGTCCGGGGACGATTCGTCATTGATCCAGCTGATGCGTGCCATGTGCGTCTCCTTAGATCGTTCTTCGAACCTAGCGCTCTTCCAAGATGCTCTTGATCGCCGTCAGCCGCTCTTGCAGCTTCTCGCGACCACCGAACTTCGCCAGCTTCTCCAGCTTGCTCGCGGGCAGGAACTCGATGTCCGTGCACTCGATGATCGCCGCGAGCTCCTGCGCTTCGCGCTCGAGGGTCTGCGTCGACGGCATGAACCCACTGAGCGCGCCGGTCAGCGCGTCCTTGGTGATCGTGCGCGACCCCGAGAGTAGCGACGTGCGGAACGCGCGGCCGATGATGCCCTCGACGTCGGCGCCCGACAGGTTGCCCTGGTGCGGCACCTGGTCGGGAAGATCGCTCTCAGCGAGCGACGTCCCGGTCTTCTTCGCGAGGACCATCAGCATGGTCTTTAGCTCGGCCTGCTCGGTCGGATAGAACAGCGGGATGTGGACCTCGGCGCGGCCCTGGCGCTTGAGATCGACGGGCAGATTGTCCGGCCGTGCGGTCAGCAGCATCCACAAGATCTTGCCGCGATAGGCGGTGTCGCCCATCTGCGACGCGATCATGCCGAAGATGCGCGCGCCGACGCCGGAGTCGCCGCCCTGGTCGCGATCACCGAG
>JAYUYE010000895.1:0-3128 GCA_043752985.1 Myxococcales bacterium | reverse complement strand
GGCACTCGTCAAAGCGTGGGCCGAGATGCTCGCCATGCTCGATCGCTGGGTGCACGTGCCTGCATCGAGCCGCGAGTTTCGCGACATCGCGCGGGTGTTCCGGCACAAGGTGCGCGCGGTCTCGGACCAGCTCGCCGCTTCCGGCATCGGCTACTACCTCGAGGGCGACGTGCTGACGCGCTCGACCGGCGCCGCGAACGCGCTGATCTACACCTATCGCGTCGAGGAGGTCGTGTTCGTCACGGCCGGCGGACAGCCGCGTCGCGTGCTCAGCCTGCGTCGCCTCGATCGGCTCAACATGACGCACGCGCTGCTCGGCATGCAGTCGAGCGAGCTCGGTGATCCGGTGCTGCTCCTCGATCAGATCGACGAGCATGTCGCGACGCACGTCTTGCCGGTGCTCGCGCCGGATGCTCCGTACGAGCTGGCCGACGAGACGTATCAGCGCCACGACGGCGCGGCGATCGCGATCGTCGCGGGCGATGCCGTTCGGCGGGAGCTCGCCTCCGCGTTCGGGCCCGATGCGACGCGAGCGCACCAGATCGCTGCGCTGCTCGCGGAGCGGGCGCTGCTGATCGAGGACTGGCGCGTGATCATGGAACGCAAGGGCTGGCGGATCGCGCGCACCGACAATCTGTTTCTGCCCGACAAGCTGATCGAGAGCCTCGACGGCGATGTGCCATCGTATCAGCGCAAGCGCGCGACCGAGATCGAGGAGCAGCTCGCGGCGCTCGAGGCTCCGCGAATCGCGTCGCGCTGTCATCAGCTGGTTGCCGCGACGATCCGACGGCACGAAGCGCAGCACGGGCTCGACGAAGATCGCGAGGAACCGCTGCGCTATCCCACGATACTCGAAGAGCTCCTCGGCGCCGCGACCGACCAAGATGGCGAGCCACTGCGTCGCGTTTCCAGTGCACGCGCCGAGCTGTCGGCGTACACGAGCCAGCTCGCGAACGACCTCGTGACGCCCCAGCTGTCGCTGTGGAACGTCGCGCGGTTCGCGTTCACGGAACGGCAGTGGGGAACGTCCGAGTCGTACGCGGCGATCCTGATCATCGAAGGGCTCGCGCGGCAGCTAAAGCTTCCGAGTCCGGGCCCGGTCATTCACGATCGACAGATCGATCGCGCGCGCCTCGCGGCGCTGCTCGAGCCGCTCGCGAGGCTGGATGGCGCGGCGTTACGGACCGCGGCTCGGGGCCTGTGGCGCGAGCACTACGGCGAGGACATCGTGCTGATCGTCGACCGCTGAAGCGAGTGCTACGTTCGGTCCCATGCAGTTCTTTGTGAAAGCTGTGATCACAGGCTTCGCGCTCAGCCTCGGCGCGGCGCTGTTCAAGAAGGTCGCGAAGGACCTCGGGCTCGATGAGGCCAAGGAGGGGCGGGAGCGTGAGCGCGAGGAGGCGCTGCGCCGGGGTGATAGCGCGGTCGATCCGGACCTGCAGCACAGCTAGCGGGTACGACACGGCCCCACAGGATCGTGCGCGGCTGCTCCCGCCAAAGATCGCGGTCGAATTCGCGGGTCGGGCTGTGGGTTTTGCGCAACAATTCAAAGCCGTGCTGGAGTCGAGCAACCTGGCGCCCGGCCTCTTGCTGGCCATGCCACAGCTCGCCGATCCGAACTTCTCGCGCGCGGTCGTGTTGATGATCGAGCACAGCGATGCGGGCTCGTTCGGCCTCGTGATCAATCACCCGAGCCCGATCCGCGCAAGCGAGCTCCTCGACAGTCTCGAGATGCAGTGGCGCGGTGAGGACGAGGCGGTCGTCTGGGCCGGCGGTCCGGTCAGCCCGAGCACGGGCTGGGTGCTGCACGAGCCGATCGGGATCGCGAAGCCAGGGCAGGGCACGATCGAGATCACGTCGAGCATCTCGCTGTCGACCTCGCCCGATCGCCTGCGCCTGATCGCGAACGAGCCGCCGCGAAACATTCGCCTCCTCCTCGGTTACTCCGGCTGGGGACCCGGGCAGCTCGCGCAGGAGATGGCTCGCGGAGCGTGGCTCCACACCGACGCCACGCCAGGCCTCGTGTTCGAGACCCCGCCCGACGCGATCTGGGACGTCGCGATGAAGTCACTCGGCATCAACCCGCGGGACCTGTTCACTGGCCGTGGCGTGAATTAGCACCACGGCCGTGTGCGGTCTCCGCACAGGTCCCGGGTCGGGTTCTTGCTACAGCAAGATGTCATGACGTCTAACCCCCGGTTTGCCGCGGCTGCGATGGCTCTGATCCTGGGGGCTGCGGGTACCGAGGTGGAGGCCAAGGGCGCCGTCACCGTCACGTTCACCTCGACGCCGGTACCGGCGCCGAACAACACCTACGCCCCGGCCAACGTGCTCGCGGTCTGGGCGGAGGGGGTCGGCGGAGCGTTCGTGAAGACGATCGGTCGGTGGTCGCTGGCGCGCACCCAGCACCTGGTCGCCTGGAACCTCAAGGCAGGCGCGGGCGACGTCGACGCGGTGATTGGCGCTTCGCGCCTCACCGACAACGCGCCCGAAACGATCAGCTGGAACCTGAAGAACAAGCTCGGCGCCACGGTGCCCGACGGCACGTACTCGATCCGGCTCGAGATGGGCCAGGACAACTCGACCACGGCGGCGCAGAACCGCCAGGGCACGTTCACATTCGTGAAGGGCCCGACCGCGCAGGTCCAGACCGCGCTCACCAACGGTGGCTTCACCAACGTCACCATCAACTTCGATCCCAATGCGGCCTCGTGCGGTGACATGATCGTGGACGCGCCCGAGAAGTGCGACGACGGCAGCCCGGCGGGCAACTGTCCGCGCGTGTGCCCGGCTCCGGCCGATGCGTGCATGCCGAGCGTCGTCGTCGGCAGCGCGGCGATGTGCACGGCCGAGTGCGTTGTTCAGCCGATCACCGCGTGCGCCGCGGGCGATGGCTGCTGCCCGGTCGGCTGCGAGACCACCGACAGCGACTGTGCCGGTGGCGGCGGCGGTGGTGGTGGTGGAGCGGTGAACAGCGATACCAACGAGATCACCGGCGGCTGTGCGGCCGGTGGCGATCCGAGTGGCAGCGCGCTCGCCGCGTTCGGCCTGCTCGGTGCGCTCGTCGTGTTCCGTCGTCGGCGCGCCTAGTCGTAGTACTCGGCGCCGAGGTGGGTGATCAGCTCGTC
>JAYUYE010000894.1:0-7757 GCA_043752985.1 Myxococcales bacterium | reverse complement strand
GACTTCGGATCCAGTCCGTGATGAGCTCGCCGAGGAGCTCGCGCTCCTTGGCCTTGGTCGCCGAGAAGACCTTTACGCCGGTCACATCAATCATCCGGCCGTCCTCCATCGCATTTTCGTTTTGCTGCGGTCGTGCCACGTCATTCACCCTTGTTCAGGAGCGGCTCTAAAAGCCGCTGTGTCGAGTTACTCTGGGACGAGAGCCGATTCCAGTCAAGTGGTACATTTACGATATCCGTGAACTCCGCCGTAGGCGCGGCGCGTAGTTACCTACAATCGGCGTAAGTACGCCAATGCTGGTTCGATCCCATGGCAGGGGCCTGGGGCCCTGCTAGTGTCCGCGCACCGTTGAAGGAGAATCCATGGGTCGCCTGCTCCCTGTCGTGACCGGCCTGCTGGTCGCGATCGCCCCGTTCAGCGTGCTCGCGCAGCCCAAGGCGCCGGACGCAAAGACGGATTCCAATACCGTCAAGCTGCCGTCGATCGAGACGTTCACGCTCGCCAATGGTCTCGAGGTGGCGGTCCTGCCGACCGACAACGCCCCGGTGGTGGCGGTCCAGGTCTGGTACCGGGCCGGCTCCAAGGACGAGCCCCGCGACCGTCGTGGCTCGGCCCACATGTTCGAGCACATGCTGTTCAAGGGCACCCAGCACGTCCGTGCCGAGGCCCACGCACAGTTCCTCGCGGGACTCGGCGGGTACGTCAACGCGACCACCGACGAGGACGCGACGCACTACATCAACACGCTGCCCTCGGACTACCTCGATTTCGTGATCCAGCTCGAGGCCGAGCGGATGCGCAAGCTCCTGTTCCGGGGCGAGGTGGTCGACACCGAGCGCGAGGTCGTGAAGGAGGAGATTCGCCAGCAGGAGAACTCGCCGATCGCGAAGGGTTTTCTGCGGTTCCTCGAGATCGCGTTCACCAAGCATCCGTACGCGTGGACGGCGGGCGGCAACCTCAAGGACCTCGACGCGACGAAGCTCGCGGACCTCAAGAAGTTCTACGACGCATACTACCAGCCGGGGAACGCGATGCTCGTCGTCGTCGGCAAGACGACCGTGGATGACGTGAAGAAGAGCGCCGAGAAGTGGTTCGGCCCGATCCCGAAGGCCGCCGAGCCGCCGCGCCCGGCAAAGGAAGCGCCGGAGCCCAAGCAGACGGCGAAGCGCCGCGAGGTCGTCGAGGCCGGGCAGATCGGGCTGGCGCTGATCGGCTATCACCTGCCGCCGGCCAAGGACAAGGACATCTACGCGCTGCAGGTCGCGTCGATCATTCTCGGTGCGGGCGAGTCGTCGCGGCTCAAAGTTCGGCTCAAGACGGCCGATCCGAAGACGAAGAAGGTGCTCGCGCTCGACGGCGGCATGGAAGCGCTCGTCCGCGAGGATCCAGGCATGGCGATCGCGCTCGGCGTGTTCCTCGATCCCGCCGCCGGCGATGCCATCGAGGCCGCGATCCAGGAGGAGGTCGCGAAGCTCGCCACCGGCGGACCGAGGGGCGAAGAACTGCGCAAGGCGAAGAATCAGGTCCAGTCCGGGTTCGTGTTCTCGCTCGAGAATGCGCAAGGACTGGCCGAAGCGATGGGCCGGTCGTGGATCCACACCGGCACGCCGACCTCGTTCATCAAGGACGTCGACCTGATCGAGAAGGTCACCGCCGCCGACGTTCAGCGCGTGGTGAAGCAGTACATGAATCCCGACAACGCCACGATCGTGATCATCCCGCCGAAGGGTCGCTGATATGAAGCGCCACCTCGCATCCGTCATTGCCACCGCCGCCGCGCTCTGCGCCTGCGGACCCAAGCCCACGCCCGCACCGATCGCGATCTTGCCCGGTGACGGCGACGCCAACGTGGCGAAGCTGGCCACGCCGGCCACGCCCGCGGTTGTAGACGCCTGGTCGGGCAAGACCGACCTGATCAAGCCACCGGGCGTGAAGCCACCGGCCGCCGTCGAGCTGCCGCAGATCGACACGTTCAAGTTGACCAACGGCCTCTCGGTCTACGTCATCAAGAGCAGCCGGCTTCCCGTCGTGTCGATGCAGCTCGCCGTTCGTGCGGGCCGCATGCACGAGCCGCGTGCACGCCTCGGCGTCTCCGAGATCACGGCGGACATGCTGGTGAAGGGCACCAGGAGGCGTGATGCCCTCGCGCTCGCGAAGGCGATCGACTTCGTCGGCGGCACGATCGCTGCCGACTCGACGTTCGAGGCGACGCTGGTGTCGTGCAGCGTGATGTCGCGCAACGTGAAGACGTGCCTCGAGCTGATGCCCGAGATGCTCACGCAGCCGAGCTTCCCCGAGACCGAGCTCGCCAAGGTCCGCGAGCGTCACCTCGGTGCGATCCGGCAGCGGCTCGACGACGCCGGCGCACTCGCGGCGGCCCACGTGCAAAATCTGCTGTGGGGCAACGAGCATGTTCGCGGCTGGGTCGACAACGAGCAGTCGGTCGCTGCGATCCAGCGCGCCGATCTGATCGCGTGGCACAAGTCGTGGTTCGTCCCGAGCAATGCGCTCCTCGTGGTCAGCGGCAACGTCACGCCGACGATCAAGGCCGACCTCGAGCGCTCGTTCGGCAGGTGGGCCAAGGGCCCGACGCCACCCGCACCGAGCTTCAAGGAGCCCGGCCTCTCGGGCAGCCGGATCCGGCTCGTCGACAAGCCGGGCCAGACGCAGACGCATATCCGGATCGCGCAGTTCGGTATCAAGCACGACGACGCGCGGTTCTTCGACTCCCTGGTGTGGAACTACGCGCTCGGCGGTGGCGGCTTCAGCTCGCGCCTGATGAAGGTCGTGCGCGTGCAGGGCGGCAAGACCTACGGTGCGAGCTCGAGCTTCGATCGCAACCTCGACCGTGGCTCCTTCGTCTCGCAGACGTTCACGCGCAATGCCGAGGCGGTCAACACGACGAAGATGATCCTGGCCGAGATCAAGGCGATGGCAAAGGACGGTCCGACCCAGGACGAGGTGACGTCTGCGATCGCGAACATCGCCGGCGGCTACGGAATGCGGTTTCAATCGGCGGGCGATGTCGGAGCAGCGTTGATCGGCGCCGAGCTCCACGGCTTCGGCAAGGAGTACCTCGCGAACTATCCGCTCGCCGTTGGCAAGGTCGATGTCACCAGCGCGAAGCGCGCGGCGAGCGAGATCCTCGATCCGCGGTCATTCGTCATCGTCATGGTCGGCGATGCCAAGGACCTCGAGCCCCTTCTCAAGAAGGAGGGCTGGCGCTACGAGAAGGTCACGTTCACCGAGCCGATCACGCCGCAGCGCGCCGAGCCGGCCGCGCCCGTCGATGCGAAGGCACTCGCAGCGGCGAAGAAGGTCATCGAGGAAGCGCTCGTCGCGAAGGGTGGCAAGGCGAAGCTCGCCGCGATCAAGGGCTTCAAGATGCTCGCGGTCGGCACCACGCCGATCGCCGGCCGCAGCGCGCAGGTCGAGACGCAGCGGCTGTTCTTGCTCCCCGACAAGATGCGGATCGACGCGACGCTGTCGCTCGGTCAGAAGATCAACGTCGTGATCGGCATCAACGGCAAGACCGGCTGGCAGATGGCGCCGAATCAGCAGACCGGCAAGGTCGAGGTCAACGACATCGCACCGTCGGACATCCAGATGATCGACTTCGAGCGCTGGCGCGAGCCCGAGCTGATCCTGCTCAAGGCGGCGGATCCCGCGGCCAAGCTGATCCCCGCGCCCGACCAGGATATCGACGGCAAGCCGCACCACGTGGTCAAGCTGCCGTCGCCGTACGGCGTCGATGTCGCGCTGTACATCGACAAGAAGACGAAGCTCGTGACGCGGATGACGTACTCGGTCGGCGGTAACGCGGAGACCAACGACTTCTCCGACTACAAGGTCGTCGAGGGCGTGAAGATCGCGCACAAGCGCAAGAGCACGGGGGCGGGCAAGGGCGGCGGGATCACCGACCTCGAGCTGAAGTCTGTGGAGATCGATCCCAAGATCGATCCAACCATCTTCGACAAGCCCGCGGCTCCGGCGGCTCCCTCGAAGTGAAGCGATCGGTCGGTGCTCTCGGCGTCGTCGTGTGCCTCGTCATCGCGACGAGCACCGCCGTTGCTCAGCCGACCCCGCTGTCGGAATCGGCGCGCGAGAAGATCCCGCACGAGGCCGAGGCGCCGTTCGTCGACGTCCTGACCTTCGGCACCGGCGAGGTGATCTTCGAACGCTGGGGACACACCGCGATCTGCCTGCGCTATCACGAGCCCGAGCACGCGTCGGTCTGCTTCAACTACGGCGTCACCGACTTCGATGATCACGCCGGCCTGGTGTGGCGGTTCGTCCGCGGCGAGCAGGAGTTCTGGAGCGAGCCATCGCGGCGCGAGACGTTGATCTCGTTCTATCGTGACGAGGATCGCGACATCTGGATCCAGACGCTGCTCGTCGACGACGCGCAGGCGCGCAAGATCGAGGCGCGGCTGTGGAAAGACGTCGACGAGGACAACCGCGGCTACGTCTACGATCACTTTCGCGACAACTGCACCACGCGGATCCGCGACGTGATCGACGATGCCACCGGCGGCGCACTGCGCAACAACAGCGAGATGATCTATCCGCTGACCCCGCGCCAGCTCGGCGCCCCCGGGCTCGAGGCGACGCCGTTCCTCCTCGGTGCCACCGACTTCCTGCTCGGGCGGACGATGGACGCGCCGCTCACGGTGTGGGAGGCAATGTTCCATCCCAACGTGCTTCGCAAGCAGCTCGAGGTCGAGCTCGAGGCCATGCCGCGGGTCGAGAACGCGCAGCAGGTCGTGCCCACCGGCAATACCGGACCGAGTGGCCGGGTGATGTGGTTCGGCATCGCGCTCGTGTTCGCGGCACTGCTTGCACTCGGCGTGTGGAAGGCGCGCGTCGCGCGGCCGGCGCTGATTTTGGCGTCGCTCTACCTCGGCCTGTGGGGCCTGATCGTGTACGTCGCGGTGATCGCCTCGACGATCCCGGCGCTGCGCTGGAACGAGGTGCTGTGCGTGCTCGTGCCGCTCGACCTCATGATGCCGTGGCTCTCGAAGGAGCGTCGCGCTCGCTACGCACAGCTGCGCGTCGTCGGGCTGTTGCTGGTGTCGGCCCTCTGTGCTGCCGGCCTGCTGCACCAGCCACTGTGGATTCCGATTCTCACCGCGATCATGCCGCTGTCCCTGATCGCGTTCGCCGAGCGCCAGCGGTGAAGCTCGTCGCGCTGCTCGTTGCCTGCGCGCTCGCGACGCCGGCGCGCGCGGACTTCCGCTACGCGAGCGGCAACGACGTGTTCACCTCGGTCGACCCGCCGATCGACGACGACGGCTTCACCAACGAGTCCGACATCCGGTTCTCGCGCCCGTACCGCGACTACCAGATCGGGGGTCGGCTGTTCGAACGGTGGATCACCGAGGTTCCCCGCATGGCCGGTCGGCGCCGAGATCTGCTGGAGCTGCTCGCGACGGTCGGTCGAACGTGGGAGGCACCGAAGCTCGAGCTCGTCGTGAGTGGGCGCGCCGGCCCGTCGTTCACCGGCAACCTCGGCGGCCGCTGGATGCAGGACCACTTCCATGCCCTGTGTCGCTGCGGCGATCGGCTCGCACAGGGGCTGCAGAGCCGCTACGAGGGCCGCACCGGATTCGGCGCGCTGCTCGGGTCGCGCGCGCGCGGATCGGTCGGCATCCCGGAAGCGCAGACGTACGGCGTCGTCGACGGACAGGCCGTGCTCGGCGCGGGCGTCACCTGGATCGACGCTGCCGCGGGTCTCCGGCTCGCGGCTCGGATCGGCACCACCGAGATCTCTGCGCATGGCGAGCTCGCGCTGGTCCGCTACCACGCCGCTGACGAGCGGCTCGCAATGCCGGGCGGCTATGGCACCGGGTGGCAGACCGCGGCTCGCGTCGGCGTGGACGTCGCGTGGAGTCGGTACCGGATCGAGTATCAGTACCGCGCGAACGAAGGCGGCTCCGGTGAGCCGATCGGAATCGTCGCCTTCACCGTGAAGCAGGCCGGAACACGGTTCTGACTACGGCGTGCCGTGCTGGAGCTGGAGCCGCGCGATCGCCGAGTTCAAGCGGTGCGCGGAGCTCGCCGCGGACACGATGCAGAACACGTGAAGGATCAGGCCGGGCAGGACGAGGTAGTAGCCGGCGGACACCGCGAGGAACCACAGTAACGCACCGACGATGCGGCCGGCGTAGAGCTGACCGGCGCCGGGCATGAACAGGCTGAGCACCGCCGCCAGACCGGGGTTCGCCTCGCGGTTGTGGCGGATCGCGAATGGCTGGGGATTGCGCCGAGCCAGTGCGCGGTGCTCCGGCAGCGGTGGACCCTCGTCGCGCGGCTTGAGCTTCTGGCGATCCGCGATCGTGTACTCGATGGTTCCGTCGTCATTGACCTCCATCGCGATCCGATCTCGCGCAACAAGGTTGTCGAGGACCTTCTCGGCATCCTCGATCGAGCACCCCGCGAAGTACGCGAGAACCGGCGTGGTGATCCGTGTGTCGGTCGTGTACGCGAGCTCGAGCAAGCGGTGCTCGATCACGCCGGGATCGTTGGTCCTCTGCATCATCGGGGTCCTTTCCGACCGAGCGCGCGCCACATCGCCGCGGTGATCGACTGCTTGACGGTGAACATCTCGTTCCACGGGTCCTCGGCGACCTCCGCAAGATGGCGGGGAACCGTTTGCATCGTGAAGGTCGCGGGATCCACGCCGTGCGCCAGCGTTTCCCAGGTGATCGGAACTGCGACCGGTGCGCCGGGCCGCGCCCGCGGCGAGTACGGGGCGATGAACGTCGCGCCACGGCCGTTGCGCAGGTAATCGAGGAAGATTCTTCCCTTGCGCGCTTTCTTGGCCATGTTCGTCGTGAACTTGTCGGGCTCGTCGTGCTCGAGCTTCTCGACGACGAGCTTCGTGAACTCCTTGAAGTCGTCCCAGCCGAGCCGGCGCTCGACCGGCACCACGAGGTGCAGTCCCTTGCCGCCGGTCGTCTTGAGGAACGATCGCAGACCGAGGTCGGTGAGTCGGCGGCGGAGCTCGAACGCGCCGAGCGCGACGCGCTCCCAGCCGAGGCCGACGTCGGGATCGAGATCGAATACCGCGAGGTCTGGCTTCTCCGGGTTGTCGGCGCGCGCACCCCACGTATGGATCTCGAGCGTGCCGAGCTGAGCGAGTGCGACCAGGCCGGGCATGTCGTGGATCTGCATGTAGTCGACGGTGTCGCCGTCCTCCTCGGTGATCTCGACCGGCTTGATCGCCATCGGCGAGCCGGCCATCACCTTCTTCTGGTAGAAACACGGCTTTCCGCGGCCCTCGGGACAGCGGACGATCGTGAGCGGACGGTTCGCGACGTGCGGCAGCATGTGCTCGGCGACGACGGCGAAGTACGCGACCAGCTGGCCCTTCGTGATGCCCTGCTCGGGATACAGAACCTTGTCGAGGTTCGTCAGCTTGAACCCGAGCGGTAGCTGCGCGACGAGATCGATCAGCTCGTTCTGGTTGGCCGCCGGCTCGTGCCTGGCCGCGGTCTTCGTCAACCGGGCCGCGCGCTTCTCGATCACGGGTGGACCGGCCTTGCGGTCGGACTGCCACACGCGATCGGGATTCGCCGCGATGTCTTCGATGGTGCGACCGGTGATCACGCTCTCGGGACGCTCCTCGACGATGTCGAGCTCGTCGTTCGCGGCATCATCGCGGCCCTTGAACAGTAGCCAGCTCTCCTGCTTGCCCTGCGGCTTCGTCCTGATCAGGTGCCAGCGTCCGGACAGCTTCTCGCCCTCGAGCGTGAACG
>JAYUYE010000893.1:0-3130 GCA_043752985.1 Myxococcales bacterium | reverse complement strand
TTCTTGAACCCCTTGATCGATTCGGCGGTGCCGCGGAACACCTCCGCTTGCCCGCCGCCCCCCAGGCGTTCGAGCACCGTGTAGACGGTCTGCATCTGCTCACAAGATCGCCCGGACCCGCAGCGTGATCAATAGAGGACTCCCGCGTACGATGCCTGCATGCACCACGAGACGTTCCTGCACATGAAGAAGCAGCTCGGCCACATGGATAAGTGGTTGGAGACCGCTGCAGCGCACGCGGTGACCATGAAGTTCGAACCGAACCTGTATCTGGGCTTCCGCCTCGCCCCGGACCAGTTCGCGCTCGTCAAGCAGGTCCAGGCGGTCTGCGACACGGCGAAGCTGGCCGCGTCACGCCTGACCGGCAAGGACGCGCCGGCGCACCCCGACACCGAGCAGACGGTCGACGAGCTCCGCGCCCGCATCCGCTCGGTGATCGCGTACCTCGACGGATTCTCCGCCGACGATTTCGCCGAGTCCGCCACGCGCTCGGTGACGACCGCGCGCTGGGAAGGCAAGACGATGACCGGCGCGAACTACTTTCTCGAGCACGGCCAGCCGAACTTCTACTTCCACCTGGGGCACGTCTACGCGATCCTCCGCCATAACGGCGTCAGCATCGGTAAGCGCGACTACCTCGGCGCGCTGACGTTCGACGCGCCGAAGACCTAGGCGCTACGGCTCGACCGTGACGGTGCCGGTGCGTGGCGTCTTGAACATCGGCACCGAACCATCGACGCAGCCGAGGATCACCTCGCTGTAGTCATACGAGAACGTCGTGCTGTCGATCGGAACCAACGTCTCGATCGCGCGCCAGCGACAGCCGTCGAACATGTCGGCGGTCATCGTGTACGTGATCGGACGGAGCTCGCCGTCATCGAACGTGGCCTTGACGTCGCGGACCTTCCACTCGCTGAGATAGATCGCGCCGGGCTCTTCGACCGTGTGCAACACGAGGCGATGAGTGACCGAGTGATCGGTGGTGGCCGCGTAGATCGCGCCGGCCGAGAGCAAAAGGGTTCCGAGGACGACTGACTTCAGGAGGGGAGTCGTCAGCGCTTGCTGCATCTCACCAGTGTTACCCGTTCGATCGCCGAGTGCCATCACCTTCGACGGGGACCAGATAGTTAACGGTCGCTCCCGCCCCGCATGGTAAGATTTCGCCCCGCCTCGAAGCCGTCGGACCCATGAGCACACCCGCGAAAATCTCACCAGAATCACAGGTCTACATCACGGCGCACGTGCACGCGTCGAAGCACCGGCCCGAGCTCGAGGCCAGCGAGAAGTGCGCCTGCTTCTTCTGCTTCCGCAAGTTCACCCCCGCCGAGATCACTTCCTGGATCGATTCCGGGCAGACCGCGCTGTGCCCGAAGTGCGGGCTTGACTCCGTGCTCGGCAGCGCGTCGCCGCTGGGGATCGACGATCGGTTCCTGCGCAAGATGCACCAGCACCACTACGCGTTCCGTTCGAAGTAAGCGCGGTCTTCGCTGCGCTCGCGCACCGCTCGGGAAAGCTCCCGTGAGCGAGCGTCCGGGCCCATCGACCGCCGCTTCCCCCGGCGGTCGATGGGTGCCGGATCAAAGTGGTTAGAGGATCACCGAGTTGATCGGCTTCACGTTCATGCCGCCGGGATAGCCGTACGACACGTTCTCGGTGAACGTCGACGTCTCCGGCGTACCCCAGCCCCAGACCCAGAGGCCGAACGGGGCGGTGCTCTTGATCTCGCGGCGCCCCGTCGAGCACTGGCCGACGTTGGTGAAGTTGCCGGTCGTCAGGTTGATCCGCGCGTACTCGTAGTTGCCGTCGATCGTGGTCCAGTTGCCCAGCGCGCCCGCGCAATCGAGGATCACGTCGGCGAACAGACCGTCGGTGCCGCGGCTGCGGATCACGACGAGGTTGGTCTCGGGATACGTCGGGTCGGCGAAGAACACGTACTGGCTGAGGTACTGCTCGGGCGGCACGCTGACAACGAAGTCCGGATCGCCATACCCGCTCGACACGTGCGCCGAGCCGGTCATGTACGTGAACAGCATGAACGGGTGATCGGGGTCCTGGCTCTGCACGACGAACGGCGTGCCGGTCTCGAACGTGACGGCTTGACCCTTGTCGAGCGTGGGGGGGCCACCGATTGCAGCGTTGTACGTGAGCTGGGTACCGTCGACGGTGCCGACGATCCGCCAGAACGTCTTGGTCTCGGCAGCAACGCGCGGACGGTACATCACGCCGACGTAGCGGCTACCGAGCGCGCGCACGGGCGGGACCATCTGCTCGCCGTGATCGCAGAACGACGTTCCAATCGGCACGTTCATGCAGACCTGGCCCGCCATGAAGCCGACCGGCTTGTTCGCGGTGATGACGCTGCCCGTGAGCTCGGCGTCCTGCGTGATCTGCGCGTGCTGGCCCTTCATGAGCGTGATGTTGATCGGCTGATTCGCCGCACCGCCCAGGATGCCGCCACCGCCGACGACCGCCGCGATCGGCGTCAGCGTGGCGACCGTGTTGTCTTCGCGCGCGATGATGTTGAGCGACGGCGATCCAGCGGCATCGGGAGAGACGTTGACCGCCACATACTCCTGCGCCCACACGCTGGTCGGGAGCAACAGTGATGCCGCGGTGACAGCCGTCGAGCCGCCGCCGTACGGGTTGATCTGATACGCGACGACCGGGACGTCGGTCGTGATCTGGAACGCGTCGGAGATCGTGGTGCCCGATGCCCCGGCAGCCGGAACCGCCGACGGGACGGGGCACAGCGGAGCCGCACCGGTGCCGCCGCTGAGGAACAAGATCGCGACCTCACCGGGCGGGATGCCGGTCGTGTCGTCGTACGGCGCGTAGGTGATGCCGGGACCCGAACCCACCGGGATGCGTGCGAACGACGCAGCGTTTAGCGTCTGACCGCGATGCTTGACGCTGATCTTCGCCGGCGACGTCCAGGTGTTTGCGACGAACGTCGCGAAGCAGTACCCGGGCTCCTGCACGTCCATGTCGGTCGCGTAGTAGTCGCAGCCGACCGACTTGCCGTTGTTCTCCGCCGCGACGCATGCGTTCTGGCAGGTGAACGTCGTGGGGTCGCACGCTTGCGCGCCATCGCACTGCTCGAGCACCGCACCCTTGCAGTCGAGGATCGCGT
>JAYUYE010000892.1:0-3132 GCA_043752985.1 Myxococcales bacterium | reverse complement strand
AGGTGCCGCCCCCACCGGAGGGCATGGTCGAGCTGCTCGAGGTCTGGAGCGGACACCCGAGCAACCCCGAGAGCCCGACCACCACCAACGCCTTCTTCATGCGCGCAGAATACCCAACGTCCGGATCCGCCGAAACGGCGAAGGGCCCGAACGTTTCCGTCCGAGCCCCCTAGGGAAGAGTCATCGCCTGCCCCCGCATCGGGTGATGCGAAACGCGCCGGGTGGCGCTGAGCACTAAGCTAGTCGAATCATCAATTACTGCTGCGTGGCGCTGTGGCGGCGGATGAACGTCGGGACGTCGAGCTCGCTCTCGGTATCGATCTCACCGGAGAGGACCGCCTTCATGCTCGGGCGGGACTGCGCGCGCTTGCGCTCGGCCGGGTGCACGAGTGGGGTACCGTCGACCGGTGCCGGGCCCGAGCCGCTGGCGAGTCGGCTCGAGAGATCGCCGTGCGGGATCGGATCGTTGAGCTCGCTGAGCGCGCGCTCGACCTCGGAGGACTCGTTGTCCCACTCGACGTCGATCTGCGGCTCCTCGATGATCTGTGCCGAGGCGCGGCGCGGCGCGACCGGAGCCGGATACTCCTTGGTGACCTGGCTCTGGACGTCGTACGGCAGCGTGATCTGCGGCGAGCTCGTTCGGCGGTTGGTGGTCGGCGTCTGCGGCATGGCCGGCTTGGTCTCGGGGACCAGCATCTGCGTCTTGCCCTCGCGGTCAAAGCCGGTCGCGATCACGGTGATCCGGATCTCCTCGCTGAGGTTCGGATCGATGACCGAGCCGAAGATGATGTTCGCGTCCTCGTGAGCCGCCGCCTCGATCAGCGACGACGCCTCGTTGACCTCGTGCAGCGTGAGGTCCGGGCCGCCGGTGATGTTGATCAGGATGCCGGTGGCGCCCTCGATGTTCACGTCCTCGAGGAGCGGCGACATGATCGCCATCTCCGCGGCTTCCTGCGCGCGGCGCTTGCCGGTGCCGACGCCGCTGCCCATGAGCGCGCGGCCCATGTCCTTCATGATCGTACGCACGTCGGCGAAGTCGACGTTGACGAGGCCGGGGACCGTCATCAGGTCGCTGATGCCCTGGACTGCATTGAGCAGCACGGAGTCCGCCTTGCGGAAGGCTTCGACCATCGACGTCTGTGCGCCGACGAGGGCGAGCAGCCGGTTGTTCGGGATGACGAGGAGCGTATCGACCGCGGCAGACAGCCGCTCGATGCCCTCGACTGCCTGGCGCGCGCGCTTCTTGCCCTCGAAGCCGAACGGCTTGGTGACGACTCCGACCGTCAGCGCACCGCAGTCGCGTGCGATCTGTGCGATCACCGGGGCGGCGCCGGTGCCCGTTCCACCGCCCATGCCGGCGGTGACGAACACCATGTCCGCGCCAGAGATGAGATCAGCGATCTGCTGCATGCTCTCTTCGGCCGAGCGGCGACCCACCTCGGGGTTCGCGCCGGCGCCAAGACCCTTGGTCAGCGCGTTGCCGAGCTGGATCTTGTGCGGTGCCATGTTGGCTTCGAGAGCCTGCATGTCTGTGTTGGCGACCACGAACTCGACGCCGTCGAGGTTGCCACTGATCATCGTGTTGACCGCGTTGCCGCCGCCACCGCCGACGCCGATGACGAGGATCTTCGCGTGAGAGACGTCGTCGAATTCGATGAGTGCCATGGCCCCATATGAAAGGCCGCGTGATCGACGGGCAACTTTTTCATGCGCACGACGGATGATTTGTTGCGTGCTCGTTCGAGGTGCGCATTTTCCATACCCGAGATCGCGCACAACGAAAAACGTCGTCGGAGATCACTCCGACGACGCACCAACGTGAGTACCGCTGAGCTCAGCCGCCGAGGCGGATCGGCGACGTGTGCTCACGCTCGCCGGTCGCTGCGATCGCAGGCGCCGCGCACGGCCCTGACTCCATCACCACGTGCGCGCGCTCGACGCGGCGCAGATCGCGGACCACCTCGACCAGCTCTCGTGCACGGCGCACGAGGCGGAAGCGTCCGACGATCATCAGAACATCTCCGCGAGGCGGCTCCAGGCCCGCTTGAACACGCCGGGGCGGTCGCTATCGCGGCTCGGGATCTGGACCGTGCGGCCGTGGTCGGCGCCGAACATCACGAGGCCCACGCCCGTGGAGTAGCTCGGCGAGCGCACCACGTCGACGAGGCCGCCGATCTTGGTCGGTGCGCCGCGGCGGGTCGGCAGCTCGAGGACCTGCTCGGCGATCTCGGTGATGCCCTCCATCACCGTCGCGCCGCCGGTGAGCACGACGCCGGCGGCGAGGCTGTCGTAGTAGCCCGAGCGCATCAGGTCCTTCTTGATGAACTCGAAGATCTCCTCGATCCTCGGCTCGATCACCTGGACGAGCTCGCTGCGCTTGATCTGGCGCGGACCGCGGCCGCCGGTCGACGGGATCTCCATCATCTCCGCCTGGTCGACGAGCTGGCTGTACGCGCAGCCGTACTTGCGCTTGAGCTTCTCGGCAGCGTCGAGCGGCGTGCGCAGCAGCGTCGCGATGTCGTTGGTGACGCGCTCGCCCCCGAGCTCGATCACCGACGTGTGAACGATCGCGCCGTCCGCGTAGATCATGATGTCGCACGTGCCGCCACCGATGTCGACGAGCGCGACCCCGAGCTCCTTCTCGTCGTCTTCGAGCACGGCCTGCGAGGCGGCGAGCGACTCGAGCACGATGTCGGCGACCTGGAGGTTGCAGCGGTTCGCGCAGCGGATGACGTTCTGCACCGAGGCCACGAGCGACGTCACGATGTGGACCTTCGCCTCGAGCCGCACGCCCGCCATGCCGAGCGGATCGCGGATGCCGTCCTGGTCATCGACGAGGTACTGCTGCGGCAGGACGTGGAGCACCTCGCGGTCCATCGGGATCGCGACGGCCTTTGCCTGATCGAGGACGCGGGCGATGTCCGCGCTGCGGATCTCCTTGTCCTTGATCGCGACGATCCCATTCTTGTTCATGCCCCGGACATTGGGCCCCGAGATCGCGGCATACACCGACGAGATCTCGCAGCCCGCCATGTTCTCGGCTTCATCGACCGCCTGGCGGATCGACGTGACCGTCGCGTCGATGTTGACGACATTGCCGCGCCGCATGCCCTTCGAAGGCGCCGTGCCGAT
>JAYUYE010000891.1:0-3140 GCA_043752985.1 Myxococcales bacterium | reverse complement strand
TGATGGGTGAGAGCGGGCGCAGCTGCAGAAAAGTCGATCGCCGCGGCACGCTCGCCGACGAGCCCTTCGACGTCCAGCTCTCGCGCGACAAGGTCTTGATCACCTACCGCGGCCGCCTCGTTCGCACGTTGACCGGCCCCGACGCCGTGGCGATCCGCAACGCCGTCGCGAGCGGCAACGACGCCGCGGTCCAGCTCCTCGTCGCCCGCAAGACGGGCAACTTCAAGCGCGGCAACGAGCGCTGATCCATCAGCGCCCACACGCGCTCAGCGACCCACGACGACAGCCGCCTCAGCGTATCAAGCAAATCGACGAGAGCCGCTGCATCGGGCAGGAGTAACGCGTCGTTACAGCAGCAGATCCGCGCGTGTGCCGAGCGTCGGCGTAGTCCACGCGTGCCGCCGCAGGGCGGAGACGAGAGGCAATGCGCAGCGCGGAGCCACGAACCCACCACGCGCGCTACCATGACCTCCATGACCTCCGTGACCGCGGACCTCGTCATTCGCAACGCCCGCGTACTGACGTGCGATCCGTCGAGGTTCGGACTCGGCATGGTCGACCGCGGCGCCATCGCGATCCGTGACGGTGTCATCGAATGGGTCGGCCCCGAGGCCGATCGACCCGCCGCCACGCGCGTGATCGATGCCGGCGGCAAGCTCGTCACGCCCGGGCTCATCGATTGCCACACCCACGCGATCTTCGCGGGCGACCGCGCCAACGAGTTCGCGATGCGCGCGGCAGGGAAGGGCTACCTCGAGATCGCGGCTGCAGGCGGCGGCATCTCGGCGACGCTCGGACCCACGCGCGCGGCCTCAGATCAGGCGCTGATCGCGCTGACGTCCGCGCGGCTCGATGCGGCGCTCGCGACAGGAACAACCACGATCGAGATCAAGAGCGGCTACGACTTGACGGTCGCCGGTGAGCTCCGGCTGCTGCGCTGCGTGGCAGTCTGCGCCGAGCGGCCCGCGCCCCGGATCGTGGCGACGTTACTCGCGCACCTCGTGCCGCCCGATCGCGTCGCCGATCGCAGCGTGTTCGTAGCCGAGATCTGCGACCAGCTGATTCCAGAGGTGGCGCGCGGCAAGCTCGCGACGTCGGTCGACGTCTACTGCGACGAGGGCGCGTTCACGCTCGACGAGACGCGCTCGATCCTCGGCGCTGCGCGCACCGCGGGACTCGCGGTTCGCGGCCACGTCGGGCAGTTCACCGATCTCGGCGCGGCCGAGCTGCTTTCGGAGCTCTCGGCGCTGTCCGCCGATCACCTCGAACGGATCTCCGATGTGGGCGTCGCGGCGCTCGCGGCCAGCGGCATCGTCGCGGTGATGCTCCCCGGTGCGTGCGTGCAGCTGCGGTTACCGGTTCCGCCCGTCGAGCGGCTGCGCCAGGCCGGCGTGCCAATGGCGATCGCGAGCGATCTCAATCCGGGCTCGAGCTTGAGCTCGGATCTGCCGCTCCAGATGTGGCTCGCGACCACGCACTTCGGGATGACCGTCGAGGAGGCGTGGCTTGGTGTGACCCGGTATGCCGCGAAGGCACTGGGGCTGGCGAAGGCCGGCCGGATCGCCGTCGATGTGCCCGGCGATCTGATCGTGTGGGCGTGCGATGACCCGGCCGCGATTCCGTACCGCTACGGCGCTTCGTCGTCGCTGATCGACACGGTCTATGTCGGCGGCACGGCGCAGACCACGCACGTCCTGCTACCCCAGGGCTAACCCGGACGATCTCGTCCGGAGGAGAACCGCGTGGTCTCGTCGTCGGGTACCATGAGAGAGATGTCCGCGCCGCGACGTACCAAGGGTGAGACCCTCCCTGCGTCGAGCCAGGAGATCGAGCGGCTGAAGCGGCAGACCGAGACCAAGATCCCGATTGTTCGCCAGCACGCCACTCCGCCGAATGCCCACGTCGTTCCGGCGCGGCGCGGCAACAGTGCGCACGCGATCGCTCCTCCGCCGCCCGATGGAGAGGGCGACAGCGAAGAGGTCGTGATCGAGATGTCGGGTGACGACGATGATGATCCACGTCCGCGCCGCTCGCGGTCCGACACGCTCGCCGATCCGATGACCACCGAGAAGCTCCGCGAGTTCGCGCGTGCCGCGGCACCAGCACCGCCGACGCCTGTCGGGCCGAACCGCCACGTCAAGCGCCGCTGAGCGTCAGCTGCCGCGAGTGACGGCGGCCAGCAGCGAGCCGTCGTCGATCATCGCGCGCACGGCCCGGATGTCGGGAGCGATCGAGCGATCGACCATCATCGCGGGCACCTTCGCGCGGATCACCGCGTGCGCGGCCTCGAGCGGCGGCGTCGTGCGCAGCGGTCGCCGCAGATCGACTCCCTGCGCCGCGCACAGGAGCTCGATCGCGAGCACCGTGCGGACGTGGTCGTGGATCGTGGCGAGCTTGAGCGCAGCGGTCGCGCCCATCGACACGTGATCCTCGCGTCCGGCCGACGACGGAATCGAGTCCACCGAGGCGGGGTGCGCCAGGATCTTGTTCTCGGACACGAGCGCGGCTGCGCTCACCTGCGCGATCATGAAGCCCGAGTTGAGCCCGCTGTCGGGCGCGAGGAACGGCGGCAACCCCGACGACAGGTGCGGGTTGACCAGCTGCTCGACGCGCCGCTCGCTGATGTTCGCGAGCTCGGCGACCGCGATCGCTGCGAAGTCGAGCGCCATCGCGACCGGCTGGCCGTGAAAGTTGCCGCCGCTGATCATCTCGTCGCCTTCGGGACCGTCGAGGAACACCAGCGGATTGTCGGTCGAGCTCGCGGCCTCGCGCTCGAGCACGCTGCGCGCGTACGCGAGGACATCACGGCTCGCGCCGTGGACCTGCGGCATGCAGCGCAGCGAGTACGGGTCCTGAACCTTGCCGCAGTCCTTGTGAGACTCCGCGATCTCGGAGCCGGCAAGCAGCTCGCGCAAGAATGTCGCGACCGCGATCTGGCCCGGGTGCGGCCGCGCCGACACGACGCGCGGGTCGAATGCGCGCGCGGTGCCCTTGAGCGCCTCGAGCGACATCGCACCGGCGAGGTCCGCGATCCGGCAGGTCACGTCGGCGTCGTGGATCGCGAGCCCACCGACCGCGGTCATGTGCTGCGTGCCGTTGAGGAGGGTCAACCCCTCCTTCGCCTCGAGGACGAGCGGCTC
>JAYUYE010000890.1:0-7786 GCA_043752985.1 Myxococcales bacterium | reverse complement strand
GATCGTCGGCGTCGAGAATGACCTTCGGCTCGGCGATGTCGAGCTCGAGCGCACCCCGAGCGCGCCGCTTGGTCCGCAGGATCCGTGCGAGCGCGTTGAGGCGCTCGAGCTCCACGGACCACTGCCGGTACTCCTCACGACGACCTCGAAAGTCGCCACCCAAAGCTGCGGCGACGCCGGGATAATCGAGGCGTCCCTTGCTCTTGATCACAGCGGCAGCGTGGCCGACATCTACGAGATCGCCATCATTGTCGTAGTCGAGCCGCACGACCATTGCGCAGCGATCGACCAGCGGTAGCAGCGAACAGATGTTCGATGACAGCTGATGCGGCAGCATCGGGATCACGCGATCCGGCAGGTACACGGAGACACCACGGATCGCGGCCTCCTTGTCGAGCGCGTCGCCCCATCGCACGTAGTGCGAGACATCGGCGACGGCGACCCACACGCGTGGCCCGCCGTGCGGACCGTCCTCGATGCAGAGCGCATCGTCGAAGTCGCGTGCGGTCTCGGGATCGATCGTCGCGAACCGGCGATCGCGCAGATCGATGCGGTTCGCGAGGTCACCCGGCTGGAGCTCCTGCGCGGTGTTGACCGCCTGATGCATCGCTTCATCGGGAAACTCGAGCGGGATCACGGCGCAGGCGAGGATCTTCTCGATCTCCGTGCGCGGATCGTCGGGGTCACCGAGAACCTTGAGCAGCTTGCCGGCGATCTCGCGCCGAGCTGCATCGGGGTAGCGCGTGATCTCGATGACAATCGCATCGCCGGTCTTGCCCATCGGTGCGTCGTCGAGGTGGATGCGGCCGTAGTCGGCAGCGATCCGGGGATCGTCGGGCTCGAGGTACACGGCGCGGCCGACCTTGCGCAAGATGCCGGTGAGGCGAGCGCGACCGCGTGCGATCACGTCGATGACGCGGCCCTCGATGCCCTTCATGCCGGGCCAGGTCTCGAGCGCAACACGGTCGCCGTCGAGGGAGTTGTTGCGGTACTTCGCGGGAACGAACACCGTCTCGCTGCCCGGGAAGGCGACGAAGCCATAGCCCGCGGGATGCACCGTGATCCGTCCAATGATTCGATTGTCCGGTGCGGCGACGGCCGCCTCGGTGATCGGGGCGAGCACGGTGTCGGGCTCGCGGACCTCGCCGGTATCCGGATCGTACTCGGCGATCGCCTTGGAGACCGCCGCCGCCGGCGTGCGCATCGGCGGACTGATGCGCGTGGGAGCACCACTGCGTGCATCGGTGCGTGAGGGCGGACCACCGCGAGTGCCGCTACCACGCGAATCGCGTGTGGCCGGTCCGCCGCGAGACGAACCACCATCGCGCGAGGAGCCACCGCGCGCGGCAGAGCTACCGCGTGCCTTGAGACCGCCACGGGTTGCCGTGCTTCCGCTCGCCGGCAAACCACCGCGCTTCGCGCTATCCCCGCGCGCGGGGAGGCCGCCGCGAGACGGCGTTGCCGCGCGGGCACCGTCGCCACCGCGCGTGGTCGGGCCGGACTTGCCGGTCCATGGCAGCGCGCCGGTGCGCTTTCCCTTCGGGGTCGGGCGCGGAGCCTTCGGACTGCGGGGCGCCGGCTCGGCCGACGCAACGTTGGGCTCGTCCGGCGGATCGTATTCCTCGACGATCGGCTTGGGCTTGGCCGCCCGGCGATCGCCGGACCGACCGGACGGCGCGAGAGCGAATGCGCCGCCGGGGAGGATCTGGACGATTCCCTCCTCGACGAGCGAGAAGACGAGCTGGCGAAGTGCCGCGTACTCGTGCTTGCGGGCGCCGAGCTCGTCGGCGAGTGCAGTGAGCTTGATACCTGGTGTCACCAGGCGGGACAGGCTCTCGATGAGGGCCTGCCGATCGAACGTAGTCATTCTGTTCCTTGCTTAGCGAAATGCATGCAGATGCGCATCGTCGCCGGCGACATAGATCGTCCCGTCACGCCCGATCGCGGGAGTCGTATCGACGTCTCCAGCGAGAGGGAGCAACCACAGGAGCGTGCCATCCGGCGCGATCGCATAGAGATGTTCATCCTCGGTTCCGACGAGGATTATGTTGTTGGTCGCGATCCCGGGCGTCGCCGAGATCTTGTCTGCGGCGGCAACCTTCCACCGCACCTTGCCGTCCGCCGCGATCGCGTAGAGCCGCGCATCGTGGCTGCCGACGTAGATCGTGCGATCGGAGCCGATCGCGACACCGCCGCGGATCACGTCTCCGGTCAGGGTCTTCCAGATCACAGCGCCACCGGGCGTGATCGCGTAGAGCGCGTGATCGTCGCTGCCGACGTAGATCGTACCGTCGCTGCCGATCGCGGGAGAGCCGTCAACGTCACCGCCGGTACGGACCTCCCAGCGCTTCGTGCCGTCGGGCGAAACCGCGTACAGCGCGTCGTCCTGGCTGCCCGCGTACACGGTGCCGTCGTCGGCGATCGCCGGTGTCGATGCCACATGCTCGGCGGTCGCGAGCTTCCAGCGCAGCGTGCCGTCGGACCACACCGCGTGGATGCCGTCACCGCCTACATAGATCGTACCGTCGGACCCGATCGTCGGACCGCCGTCGACGTCGCAGCGCGACGACTCGGGACCAAAGCCCTTCGGATCACACGCACCGAGCCGCAGCTTCCACTTCTGCTTGCCCTCGGGCGTCACCGCGTAGAGATGATCGTCGTCGGAGCCGAGATAGATCGTGCCGTCCTGGGCCACCGCGGGCGTGCTCCACGAGCGATCGCCGGTCGAGAACTTCCACTTCTGGGTCCCGGTCGAATCGATCGCGTAGAGCGCGCCATCGTGCGACGCGACGTAGATCGTCCCGTCGGGCCCGATCGTCGGTGAGCCTGCGACGACGCCACCGACCGGTGTCTTCCACAATTCCTTGGGAGCCCTCGCGGGTGCGGGTCCACCGCGACGACCGGAGTGGCGCGCATCGCCGCCGAACATCGCGAACGGCGGCGCGCCGCGCACGGGCTGGGTGGAGACCGCGGCGTCCACGACCGGGAAACCGGACGCGGGTAGACCAGCGGGCCGCGGATCCACGCAGACCGTCCGTTCGCAGACGCGAGGCGCACGACAGTCGGTGTCCTTGCCGCATCCGGCAGCGGGGGTCTGCGCACCACTGCACGCGACCGCCAGCACCAACACTCCTGTACCCGTACCTAACGCGACAAACAATTCAGACTCGAAAACCAAACCTTACGAGCGGATCCTACCAGACGATTGGTCCGATGACCACGAGCTTGTTGGGCCGCTACGCCTTTGGCAGGTCATTCGAGAAGCGTTCCGCGAGCTTCTCGAAGTAGCGCCGCGTCTCTTCGAGCACGACGGGATCCTGATCGGGATACATGCGGATGCCATGCGAGCCGAACGGATCGGTTGTCACCGGACCGACGGGGAGGCCACCGACGATTCCCGTTTGCTCGTGGTAGAGCAACGCGAGGACCTCTGCATGGTTCTCGGGAACCAGGAACGTGCGGCGCCCGAGGTCCGGTTTCCCGTCTTTGAAGCCGTCGACCAGCTTGGCCATCTCGCCCCGGCAATCCTAGCGCCACCGGCGCGGGCACGAAAGGCGATTGTGCTCACGGATCTCCCGGGTTGGTCGACTTCTCACATGGTCGGACATCTCCGTGCAAACATCTCCGGAACGTGCTGGAGCTGTGGTTCGACTTCTCGTGTCCTTATGCGTATCTCGCGTCGCGCCAGGCCGCGAGCCTCGGGGTCCTGGTCGACTGGCGGCCCATGCTCCTCGGTGGCGTGTTCCGCGGGACGGGCGCGGGTGACGGGCCGATGGCGACCCTGTCGCCCCAAAAGGCGGCTCACAACTACCGCGACATGCATCGCTGGGCCGAGCTGTTCGGTCACCCGTTCCAGGTGCCCTCCGCTCACCCGATGCGGACGGTGCGAGCGCTGCGCGTGCTCCTCGGCCTGCCACACTCCCGGTGGCCCGAGGCGATCGCGGCGATCTACACGGCGTACTGGGAGCGCGCCGAGGACATCACTCGCGACGACGTGCTCCGCGCCGCGCTGCGCTCCGCGGGTACGAGCGATGCGGACCTCGAAGCGGCGTTCGCGCGCGCCGACAGCGACGCGATCAAGGACGAGCTCCGCCGCCGCACCGACGAAGCGATCGCCCTCGGGATCTTCGGCGCGCCCGCCTGGGTGATTCGCCGCTCGTCGGGCCCGCTCCTGCTCTGGGGGCAGGACCGGCTCGACTGGGTCCGCGCCGCGATCGCCGGCTGGGATCCCGATACCGATGCGCCGCCCCGCCCGACGGTGACCGAGGTCGCGCGCGCTGCACCGGGCGCCACCCTCGACGTCTACTTCGACGTCTCGAGCCCGTTCGCCTATCTCGGGCTGACCCAGCTCCCTGCCCTCGCGAGCGCATCGGGCGTCACCCCGCGGCTCGTGCCGATCCTCCTCGGCGCGCTGTTCCGCGACATCAAGCAGGCCGACGTTCCGATGTTCGCGATGCCGCCCGCGAAGCAGCGCTATGTCGGCCTCGAGATGACGCGGTGGGCGCGCTGGTGGAATGTTCCGTTTCGATTCCCGACGACGTTTCCGCAGCGCACCGTGACCGCGCAACGCCTGTGCATCCTCGCCGCGGAGCGCAGCTTCGACGACGGGATCCGGTTCGCGATCCTCGTCGGCCGCGCGATGTGGGCCGAGCAACAGAACCTCGAAGATCCGGACACGCTGCGCCGCATCCTTGCGACCGCCGATCTCCCCGTCGAGTGGGTCGCACGCACGCAGGAGCCAGAGATCAAAGCCGCGCTCGTCGCGACCACGACCAGCGCGCGTGACCGTGGCGTGTTCGGCGCGCCGACGTTCGTGGTCAACCGAACGCTCCTGTTCTGGGGCCAGGATCGCCTCGACCTCGTCGGCCGCGCACTCGCGGGCTGGATTCCAAAAGGCGAGTGATGCGCGATCAGCGCGGGCTCCACCTGGGGCTGACGACGATCTGCCCCGCGAGCTGCGGTGCGCTCCTTTCCGAGCCAGCCGCACGCGGGATCACGATGCCGGACCCGCACCGCTACTCTTCCTCGCGGGTGCGAGCCTGTTCTTCGTCTCCGACCTAGCGGTCGCGCGCGATCGCTTCGTTGCGCGCGCGTTCGCGAACAAGGCGTGGGGACTGCCCGCGTACTCCAGCGGGCAGCTCCTGATTGCGTGGTCCCTACTCGGGCTCGGCTGATCGCCGAGGTCCGAGGCTGGCTACTTCTTCGCTTTGCCGCGGTTCTGGCGGCGCTTCTTGTTCCGCGCGAGGCCGCGCTTGTGCGCCGCCTTCTTCTTGGACTTCATCTTCCGGCCCTTGAGCCGGCGGACGACCTTGTACTTGGGACGGGCTTTGACGTTGCTCTTGCTGCGACGACCGGGTGCCATCCGGGGGTTATCGGGCAGGTAGCCCCATGAGGCAAGGGCGCGCGATCGCAGAGATCGTTCCAATAGCCTGGCCTGTAACCTGGGGGGCCTGGCTGGCGTATACCCGCGTGCGGCTGAATGGCCGATCCCCGGGACCTCATGGCGAGATACTGCGACGGCGATGCGAGCGCGTTCCGCGAGCTCTACGCCGCGGTCGCCCCGCGCCTCTATGGATACCTGGTCAAGATGGCCCGCCACCGCGCTCTCGCCGACGATCTGCTCCAGCAGACCTTCCTCAAGGTGCACCGGGCGCGCGCTGCCTATGTCCGCGGTGCCGATCCAGTTCCCTGGATCTACTCGATCGCCCACCGCACCTTCATCGACGAGGTTCGCAAGACGAAGCGCGCCATCGTCAAGGTCAGCGACGGTGACGAGCTGCCCGAGCTCGGCGCCGATCTCACGGGCCAGGCCGCCGGCACCCGCGACGAGGTCGCCGACCCCGAGCTGGTCCGGGAGGCCATGGCCGCGCTCGCGAAGCTGCCGGTCCAGCAGCGCGAGGCCGTCGTGTTGACCAAGCTCGACGGCAAGAGCGTTGCCGAGGCTGCCGAGATTGCCGGCACCACCGTCGGCGCGATGAAGGTCCGTGCGCACCGCGGGTACGAGGCGCTGCGCAAGCTGCTCGGCGGCCGCGTCCGCTCGAATCAGGAGGCCGGATGACCCGCGACCCGATCGAAGCGCTGGCCGCTTCCCCGCCGCCGACCCCGCCGCCGCTCGCCATGAAGCTCGAGGCGGAGCTCGGGATGCTGAGGCCCGTCGGAACGCGCCGCCCGCTCCGCCAGCTCATGATGCTGTGCGCAGCGTCGCTCTTCTACGGTGCAGGCGTGCTCGCGGTCGTGACCTCGCGCCGCGACGCCGGCGAGCTGCCGATCGCCTGGATGATCGGCGCCGGGCTCGCGTGGCTGCTCGGATTCGTGATCCCGAGTCACCTCGCGCTGGTCCCTCGCGCGGGCTCGGTGATTCCGCGCTGGCGGCTCGCCGCGATCGCCGCGGTCGTCACTGCGGTCGTGTTCGTGCTGCTCGGTCTCATGATCCACCCGTCCGGACCGTCGAGCCTGTACTACGGGACGGAGCGCTTTCTCGAAGGCCACGCCTGCCTCGAGATCGGGCTCGCCACGGCGCTCGTACCGATCGTCCTCGGAACGATCTTCTTGCGCGGTGCCCTGCCCGTCGGCGCGCGCTGGATCGCGGCCGCGCTCGGTGCGGGTGGCGGCAACCTCGGTGGGCTCGTGCTCCACCTGCACTGTCGCGTCACCGATCCGCTCCATGTAGGCGTGGTGCACGGTGGTATTGTCCTCGTCGCGGCAGTCCTGGCGGCCGCGATGGTTCCGCGGGCTGCGGATGTGCGCTCGTAGCTGCTACATTCTCGACGTGACCGGCCTCGTCTTCTCCTGTGAGCACGCCTCGTGGGAGCTGCCGCCGGATGTCGACGTCGGGGTCGATCTCGACGTCCGCCGCTCGCAGGCTGGCTGGGACCACGGCGCGTTCGAGATCATCGAGCAGCTCGGCGAGGCACTTGGGCTGACGGTCCACTCCGGCGCGTTCACGCGGATGTTCGTCGATCTCAACCGCCCGCCCGATCACCCGGATGTCATTCCGATCAACAGCTACGGCGCACCGGTCCCGGGCAACGCGCTGCTGACGCCCGGCGATCGCGCCGCACGGATCGCCATGTTCCATGCGCCCTACTGGCATGCAGTTCGCCGCGACGTCGCTGCGCGCCTGCATCACGGCGGCTCGTGTCTGCATCTCTCGTCGCACACGTTCGCCCCGTCGCTCGATCCGGCCCAGCGCCAGTTCGATGTCGGCGTGCTCTATGATCCGGCGCACGAGTTCGAGGCCGAGCTGTCCGAGCGCCTGATGTTCGCGCTGCGCGCGGCAGGTCTCGAGGTTCGTGCGAATCAGCCCTACAGCGGTGTCGGACCTGCGATCTGCACCGCGCTCCGCATCGAGAACGCGGGAAAGCGCTACGCCGGAATCGAGCTGGAAACCTCGCACGCGATCACGCACACACGAGGTGGCTGTGCGCGGGTGGCGGCAGCAATCCTGCCGTTCCTCGGCTCGCTCGAATGATCTCGCGACGGTGATCCGCTAGGGTTGGGGCGATGTACCGGATCTGACAGTCCCCACGACCCGACGTGCTCGGGTCACAACACGACGGGTGAGCTCTGCGCACCCGCGCGGAGCTCGCCATGTCGTTTGATCTCGAAAAGCTGACTGAATCCATCGCGGCCGTTGCCGCCACCCACGCCGCCGACGTCGATCGGGGCGCGTTCCCGAGCGAGACGCTCGACGCGATGCGGGCGAACGGCATGTTCGGCCTGGTCAGCGCGACCGATGTGGGCGGTCAGGGCCGCGGTCTCGACTCCGCGGCATTCGTCGTCGAGC
>JAYUYE010000889.1:0-3143 GCA_043752985.1 Myxococcales bacterium | reverse complement strand
CCCCGCGCCACGCCACGACCGACAGGCTCGGTGCGTTCAAGCTCGGCGGTCTCGCGCGCGTGAAGCTGCAGGGGCGCGCGGAGGCGGAGACCGCGGCGAGCGGAATCGTCGAGATCGATCTCTCGGACAAGCTCGCGATCACCGACCTCAAGCTCGTCCTCGATGTCTCGGGTCAGATCACGGGAATCGTCGTCGATGACAAGGGTGTGGCGGTCCCCGAGGTCCAGGTCAGCGCGTTCCCCGATGTGCTCGGCGGCGCGTCGATGGACGGCCTTGCTCTCGCCGGAATGTCCGCGACCACCACGGACGGTGGCGGCGAATTCGTGATCTCCGGGCTGCCCGACGGCGCGTACCGGCTGCGTGCCGCGCGCGAAAAGTCGGGATGGGGCGACTGGGGCCAGGGCGGCACCGCGGCGAAGACCGGCGACAAGGACGTCAAGATCATCCTCCCCGCCCCGGGCGTGCTGACCGGCAAGGTCGTGATCGCCGGCAAGGACACGATGCCGACAATCGCCAGCGTGCAGGTCGGTCAGAAGCCACCGACGCCGCTGATCAAGGGGGAGTTCATCGTCCGAGACCTGACGCCCGGCAGCTACGACGTCACGTTTCGCGGCGCCGAGTTCGCGGAGACCACGAAGCGCGACATCAAGATCGAGGCCGGCAAGACCAAGGACCTCGGCACCGTGTCCGTCATGCGCGGACGCCGGCTGACCGGCACGGTCGTCGACAGCACGGGCAAGCCGCTCGCAGGCGCGAAGATTCGCGTCGGCGAGATGCTGTTCTCGTCGAACGACGACAACAACGGTAACGAAGGCCTCGAGGATCTGTATGGCATCCGCTCGGCAGCGTCCGACCAGGCCGGCGAGTTCGTGATCATCGGCGTGCCGACCAAGGCGACGAGCGTCCTCGCGGATCATCCGGATCTCGGCCGCTCCAACGCGATGCCGATCGCGGCCGGCACCGACGATCCGCCACCGGTGAAGCTGACGCTTCGTGGCTACGGCTCGATCACCGGCAAGGTGACCATGAAGGGCAAGCCAGTTCCGAAGGTCGCGGTCAGCGCGGCAGCCAAGGGCGGCGGCGCGGCCGCGGCATTCGCGCAGAGCGACGACGAAGGCGTCTACACGATCATGAAGGTCCCCGAGGGCGAGCAGGTCGTGCAGGCGATGAAGACCGGGATGATGGAGATGAAGACCGGCACCGCGACCACCACCGTGACCGCGGGCAAGCAGTCCACGGTCAACATCGAGATCCCGGTCGGCGAGATCGCGCTGACGGTGACGATCAAGGCCCTGCCCAACCACAACGTCGATGCCGCGCAGGTGTTCCTGTTTGCAGGCATGGTCGCAATGTCGACCGGCAAGCAGCTCACCGACGCCATGTTCCAGGGCGCGGCGCAGGGCATGAAGCTCTGGCTCGGCAAGGCGCTGCCGATGCCCGAGTTCACCGAGCTCGTCGCGGGCGACTACTCGATGTGCACGATCCCGATCACGGGCGACCTGACCGACACCAAGTTCGGCCAGCGGCTGCAGGAGAACATCCCGACGCTGAAGGTCTACTGCAAGCAGATCAAGGTGAAGCCGTCACCGACGAAGCAGTCCGTGGTGCACGAGCTGCCATCGATGTCGCCGCTGCCGGAGCCCGCGAACTAGCCGTCACGGGCCGCCCTGGACCACGAACAACCTCCGCGGCCGTCAGCGTGACGAGGCGGTGCATGCCCCACCAGGCCACGACGGCACTACCACCACCAGTAGTACTCGTTCGGCAAGGTACCCGGGAGCGTCTGCACGGTGACCTGGCCGAGGTCGTTCAGGCGATGCACCGAGATCGCCTTGTCGCTGACCGCGTAGATGAAGTCGCCCATGAAGATGCTGCGGCGAATCTGCAGATTCGACCAGTACTGGTTCGAGTTGTAGTACTGCGAGTGGTTGATCGAGCCACGCAGCGAGAGAGCGCCGGTGGTCTCGTCGACGTTGATCATCTCGAGCTTGGACAGGTAGCGGTAGTAGCCGCCGGTGTAGTCGTAGGTCGACTGCGGAACCGCGAGCAGCTTCTTCGGCGCGAAGTACTGGAACGCCTTGTGCTCGTTTTGCGCCTCCGACCAGCCCCAGCCCTGCTCCCCCTCGATCGGCAGCGTCGCCGTCAGCGTGGGGTTCGCGAAGTTGCCGACGTTGAACGTCGAGATCGTCGTGCGGCCGTTCGAGCCGGCATCGGTCCCACCGACGCCGATCGTCAGCAGCTTGTCGGTGCCGAGCGGATGGAGGTACGTCGAGAACCCGGGGATCTTGAGCTCGCCGGCGAGCGTCGGGTTGTACTTGTCGGACAGGTCGACCGTGAACAGCGGATCGATCTGGCGGAACGTCACGAGGTAGCCCTTGTCACCGAGGAACCGCGACGCGGTGATCCGCTCGCCGATCGCGAGCCCGTCGAGCTGGCCTGCGATCTGGTAGTTCGCCCCTGCTTGCTCGAGCACGAACACGTGGCTCTCCATCGGAGGTGGCTCCACCGCATCCTCGCCGCCCCAGTTCCACCACCAGCGGTTGATGTTGGTCGTGGTCGCGAGCCGAATCTCGCCGTTGTCCTCGTCGATCGCGAACTGATCGCTGAGCTGGCCCTTCACGCGACCCGAGCCCGTGTAGCGGCTCTTGCCCGGCTGCGAGATGTCGAACACGTGGACGTTGAGCTGGTCCTGGTCGTCGTTGAACCACCAGTACCACCACCAGTCGTGGCTCGGCTCGGCGAGAACAATCTTGTCCTTTGACGAGTAGAACTGCGCCCAGTTGGAGACGACATGGTCGGCATCGAACTTCATCGTGGTGCCGAGCAGGTCGAACGAGATGATCGACGCGATGCCGCGCGCGTGGCTGTCGGTCGGGCGGTAGAACGACTGGCACGACGCCTGGTCGAGACCGTGCGTCGTGAACTGACCATTCGCATTGCGCTCGAACATCTGCGGGATCAGATCGCGCAGCTCGAGGTTGCGGATCCGGCTCTTCATCTCCTTCTTCGTCCAGCTCTTGTTGTTGCCGGACGCGTGGAGCAGATCCCACCAGCCGTTGATCTCCTGACGATCGATCAGCGAGTACGTCGAGACCCGGATCGACGTGTCGATCTTGCGCGCGGTCTGGTACCAGCCCTCGTAA
>JAYUYE010000888.1:0-7797 GCA_043752985.1 Myxococcales bacterium | reverse complement strand
GATCACTGGTGACGCGGATGCCGTGCTCGGCTGCCGCCTGCGCGAGGAGCTCGCGGCGGATCAGGTACTCGAGAGCGACGTAGACCTTCTGCCGACCGTTGTACTGGTTTCCCGAGTACGCGATCTTGTAGCCGGTCTGGTTCACCTTCACTCCGTCGACGGTGATCGCGTTCGTGCCTCCCGGCATGCAACCTCCGCCCTGACCGCTACCGGCGTTGGGCGCGAAGTTGATCACGAAGATCACGATCAACAGACCGAAGATCAGATAGATGGCGATGGATGCGCCGGACTTGCGCAGTGATTCGAGCATGTGGATTCGACCTGCTTATTAGAACGGGCGAGCGAGCGGCGCATCCTAACGATCGATAAGGAGGGGTACAAGGTCGCTGAGTCGTGCTTCTGTCCCCTGGGAGCGCGTCTCGCTGAGGCTGATTCGGCCCGTCCAAGATTGTGTTGCACCCGGCGGAGGTCGCGTGCTAACTCCGCATCGCTTCACGGCCTCCAGGTGTTGGTGGGGGTCGCGGCGCTTCTCCACTCAGCCACCGCGCCGCAGCGCGTCTTTCAGGACAAACCATGCTCTTCGATTGGGTCTACGGAATGTTTTCCAACGACCTGGCCATCGATCTCGGGACCGCCACGACCCTGACATTCGTCAAGGGGCGCGGGATCGTCGCGAACGAGCCGAGCGTGGTCGCGGTCCAGGCGTCGGGCGTCGGGCCCAAGAAGGTTCTCGCCGTCGGCAAGGAAGCGAAGGAGATGCTCGGCCGCACGCCGGGCAACATCGTCGCGATCCGCCCCATGAAGGACGGCGTGATCGCCGACTTCGAGGTCACCGAGGCGATGCTGCGCTACTTCATCTCCAAGGCGCACCAGCGGCGGACGCTCGTCCGCCCGCGCGTGATCGTCAGCGTCCCGTCGGGGATCACCGAGGTCGAGAAGCGCGCGGTGCGTGACTCCGCGCTCGCGGCCGCGGCGCGCGAGGTCTACTTGATCGAGGAGCCCATGGCCGCGGCGATCGGCGGCGGCCTGCCGATCACGGAGCCGACCGGCAACATGATCGTCGACATCGGCGGCGGCACCACCGAGGTCGCCGTGATCGCGCTCGCAGGCATCGTGCTCTCGAAGTCGATCCGCGTCGCGGGCGACAAGATGGACGAGGCGATCGTCCAGTACATCAAGCGCAAGTACAACCTCCTGATCGGCGAGCGCACCGCCGAGATCATCAAAAAGGAGATCGGCTCGGCATACCCGCTCGAGGAGCCGCTGACCGTCGAGGTCAAGGGCCGCGATCTCGTCGCCGGCGTGCCGAAGACGTTGCTCGTCAACTCCGACGAGATCCGCGAGGCGCTGTCCGAGCCGGTCAACGCGATCGTCGACGCGGTTCGCTCGGTCCTCGAGCGCACGCCGCCCGAGCTGTCGGCCGACATCGTCGACCGCGGCATCGTGCTGTCCGGCGGTGGTGCTCAGCTCAAGAACCTCGACGTGCTGCTCCGCGAGGAGACCGGCCTCCCCGTGATGGTCTGCGAGAATCCGCAGCTCGCGGTCGTGCTCGGCACTGGCAAGGTGCTCGACGAGCTGGGGCTGCTCCGCGAGATCGCGCTCCGGTAAGGGATCGCCGGCGTGACGTTCCGCCGCCGGATTCTCGACTGGGCGCTCGCGGGCGTCCTGATCCTGATCCCCGCGCTCGTTCTGCGCGCGAACCTCAATCGGGGAACCCCGTCGGGCCTCGACGAGGCGCTGCTGCGGATCACCGCGCCGTTGCAGGCGGGCGTCAGCTGGATCGTCGAGGGTTTCGGCGGGATCTGGTCCCGATATGTCGCGCTCGTCGACGTCGAGGACGAGAACCGCGAGCTGCGCGACGAGAACGATCGCCTTCGCAAGGAGCTCGCGGCGATGACGCGCAAGGCGTTTGACGTCGCCGCACTCGAGGATCTCGCGGTCGTCAAGAAGCGCACGCCCGCCGACACGATCGGTGCGCGCGTGATCGGTGCGCCGCTGTCGCCGCAGTTCCGCGTGTTGCGGCTGCAGATCGACCGCGGGGATCGCGATGTGCAGCCGGGAATGCCGGTGATCGTCGGCACCGGACCCGTCGGGCGGATCGACAAGGTGTTCGGTGATTACGCCGACGTGGTGCTGATCAGCGATCCCGGCTCCAAGATCGAGGTCGTGATCCCGCGGACCGGCGGGCGCGGCCTCCTGATCGGCATGGGCAAGCCGGACTCGTACGAGTGCAAGATCGAGTGGCTCGAGCGCGTGCTCAAGCCCGAGGGCAAGATCCAGGTCGGCGATGAGGTGATGACCAGCGGCCTCGGCGCGAGCTTCCCGCCTGGCCTGATCGTCGGCAAGGTCAGCAAGATTCATGGCGACGACGGCATGTTCCAGTCCGTCGAGGTCGAGCCGACGGTCGACGTGTCGCGCGTGCGCGCCGTGATGGTGCTGCTCGCGCCGCCACCACCGCCGGATCCCGATGCGATGAAGAAGCGCCGAAGCGAGCCGGCGTTCGGCGGGAGGCCGCTGTGAGAACCGCGACGCTCGTGATCGTCGCCTATCTCCTGTGCGTGTTCGTTGCCTCGATCTGGCGGCTCGCGCCCGCGGGCTTCCTGCGCGATGCCGTGCCCGATCTCGGTGCGCTGAGTGCGGCGTATCTCGGCCTGACCGCGCGCCGGGGCGTGGCGCCCGCCGTCGGTGGCTCGATGGTACTCGGCTACCTCGTAGATCTGATCAGCGGCGCACCTCCGGGCCTGATGGCGCTCGTGCTCGCGCTGACCGGGCTCGTCGCACGCGCGGTGCAGCAGAGGATCCTCGTGCGTGGCGCGGCGATGACGATCGGGTTCTCGGCGTTCGTCGCGCTCGTCGCGGGTGTACTCGCGCTGATCGTACGGATCCTCTACAGCGTTCCGCGCGGCGCGTTCACCACCGACCTCAAGCACATCGCCCTCGTCACGATCGCGACCGCGCTGATCGGGCCGCTGGTCTGGCGCGTGTTCCGCCGGATCGATGCGGCATTCGCCCGCACGCATCGCGAGCGTGATGCGGCGCTCGAGGGGCTGGCGCCCTGATGTTGATCCGCTCGCCCTCAGGACCGGGATCGGGCAATGGGCCCGCGCTGCCCGAGCTGCATCGCCGGCTCAAGTGGGTCGCGCTCGTCGGCGTGATCGGCCTGTGCGTTCTCGTCGGCCGGCTGTGGCAGCTCCAGGTCATGCGCGGGGACAGCTACTACGAGCGCACGGTCTCGAACGTCGTCAAGGAGCGCTACCTGCCGTCGGTGCGCGGCAAGATTCTCGATCGCAAGGGCGTCGCGCTCGCCGACAACCGGCCTGCGTTCAACATCTATGCAACGCCGAAGCTAGTGGCGGAGACCCGCGCCGAGCTGTCGCGCATGCTCGGCCTGACCGACGACGAGATCCTCAAGGTCGGCGAGCGCCTCGAGGTCGGTCTCAAACGCGACTCGAAGATGCCGGTGATGATCCTCGAGGACCAGGGCCGCGATCGCGCGGCGCTCGTCGAGCAGTCGCTGACCAAGCTCCCCGGCATCGAGGTTCATCACGAACCCTATCGCTACTACCCGCAGGGCGATCTGGCCGCGCACCTGATCGGCTACATGACCCAGATGAACTCGGCCGAGGTCGACAAGCTCGGCAACCAGGGCTACGACGCGAGCGAGCTGGTCGGCCGCTACGGGCTCGAGTCCGCGTGGGAGAACTACCTGCGCGGCAAGAAGGGCGTCGAGCACTACGCGGTCGACGCGAAGGGCAACCGGCTCGACGACAAGACGGCGCAGACGCTGATCACCGGTGACCGCGTGATCGGCGCCGTCCCCGGGGCGAACCTCGTGCTCACGATCGATGCCGACCTCCAGCGGATCGCCGAGAAGGCGGTCGCGCACATGCCGGCCGCCGCGGTCGTGATCGTCGAGCCGAAGACCGGAAAGATCCGCGCGCTGGTCTCCAAGCCATCGTTCGATCCAAACGTCATGACCGGCCACCTGACGCGCGCCGAGGAGACGCTGCTCCTCTCGGATCCGCGCAAGCCGTTCGTCGACAAGGCACTGCGTGCGAGCTATCCGCCGGGCTCGGTGTTCAAGTTCGTCACCGCGCTCGGTGCGCTCGAGGACGGCCAGGCAGCCGAGGACGAGACCGTGTTCTGCACCGGCGTCTATCAGCTGTCGAACACGTCGTTCCGCTGCAACGCCTCGCACGGCAAGATGAACCTGGTCGCCGCGATCCAGCACTCGTGCAACGTGTACTTCTGGGAGCTCGCGCAGCGCATCGGCATCGATCGGATCGCCGAGGTTGCGCGCTCGTTCGGATTCGGCACGCCGACCAACCTCGGGATCAACGGTGACTCGGGAGGCCGGATCCCGACGAAGGCCTGGTACGAGGAGAAGCAGGGCCGCTATCGCGTCGGCTACGCAACGAACGCGGCGACGGGGCAGGGCGAC
This sequence comes from Myxococcales bacterium, assembly GCA_043752985.1. Lineage (GTDB taxonomy): Bacteria > Myxococcota_A > Polyangia > Haliangiales > Haliangiaceae > JABFXX01. Next base: position 3,356 of record JAYUYE010000888.1, on the reverse strand, counting down.
GTCGAGGTCACCGTGCTGCAGACCGCGATGGCGTACGCGACGCTCGCGAATGGTGGGACGTTGTTCGTGCCGCAGGTCGTCGAGCGCGTCGAGGCAAGTGATGGCCGCACGATCGTCGCGTACCAACCAAAGGTTGCGCACGACGTCAAGATCCCCGCCGACGCGCTCGATATCTGGCGCCGCGGCATGTGGAAGGCGACCAACGAGGCGGGGGGTACCGCGTTCGATCATGGTCACGTCGACATCGTTCCGGTGATGGGCAAGACCGGCACCGCCGAGATCCGTACCCGCAAGAAGAAGGAAGAAGAGGAGCGCGACGTCGCGGGCTATCACCCGACGCGCTCGCACGCCTGGTTCGCTGGCTGGGCGCCCGCCGAGGATCCCGAGATCGCGATCGTCGTATTCATCGAGCACGGTGGCTCCGGTGGTCGTGTCGCGTGGCCGATCGCGAAGGGCATCATCGAGAGCTACTTCACGAAGGTGTCGCCCATCGTGAAGAGGACGGTGCCGAAATGAGAGGCACGGGCATTCATCTTCCTCGCGCGACCGTCGGCGTCAGCCGGTGGCGGCGATTCCGTGCGGCTGTCGACTGGCCGCTCATCTGCACGATCCTCGCGCTCTGCACGATCGGTCTCCTCAACCTGTACTCGGCGACGCGCGGACTGCGTCACCAGGTCAAGTTCGACAGCCAGGTCCAGTGGATGATCGTCGGCGCGATCGCGTTCACGGTCGTGACGATCGTCGACTACCGCGCGCTGGTGCGCCTCGCCTGGATCGGTCTCGCTATCGCGATCGGGCTGATGTTGCTGGCGCGGATCCAGGGCGCCACCGGCGGCGACATGCGCCATGGCGCGACCTACCGCTGGCTGTTCCTCGGCAGCATGGGGATCCAGCCGTCCGAGCTGGTCAAGGTCATGATGATCCTGGTCCTCGCCAAGATCTTCCAGGACGGCGAGAGCGCCTGCTACGAACCACGCGCGTTGCTGATCCGGCTCGCCGTGATCGCGGTGCCTATCGGTCTCACCGCCGTCCAGCCCGACCTCGGGACCGCCACGCTGGTCACGCTGATCGTGCTCAGCGTCGGCTTTCTCGCCATGCCGAGCGTGTGGCCGCCCGTCTACGTCACGCTCGCCGGTCTGCTCGCGATTCCCGTGCTGTGGGAATCGATGCACGAGTACCAGAAGAATCGGATCCTCGGCTTCATCGACTGCAACGCGTCGGATCGGCTGTCGGCAGCAACCGCGAACTGCTGGCACACGACCCAGTCCGTGTTCGCGGTCGGCTCGGGCAAGATCATCGGTAAGGGCTTTCTCGAGGGAACCCAGAATCAGTTCAATTTTGTCCCCGAGCACTGGACCGACTTCCCGTACTCGGTGTGGGCCGAGGAGTGGGGGTTCGCGGGCTCGGTGTTCCTGATCGCGATCTTCTCGTTCCTCCTCGTCTGGATTCTCAACGTCGCGCTGTCGGCGCGCGATCGCGTCGGCGCGGTGATCTGCGTCGGCGTCGCGGCGATGACCTTCTGGCACGTGTTCGTCAACATCGCGATGGTGCTCGGGATCGCGCCGGTCGTTGGTGTCACGCTGCCCTTCATCTCGTACGGCGGCAGCTCGCTCGTGACGTTCTTCATCGCCATGGGCCTGGTCTCGAACGTCTCGCTGCGCAAGCACGGTTACTGAGCGGCAGCCGCAAGCGCCGAGCTCGGCTCGGTTCGCCGCGAACCGCGCGAGCGCTGCGGCCACACCGCGAGCGTAGCGTAGGTCTTACGTGATCAGCGCGGCATCGATCGCGAGCTCGATCGCGTAGCTGCGACTCGCTGCACCGGACAGTGGCGTCCACACGAGTGCGAGGGTGCCGGCCACGCGCACGCGGCCGGGGTCGAGGGCGGTGACCGTCATGCTCGGTCGTGGCACTCCGGCGGAGAGCGTGCCGTGCTCGCCGCCGAGGGTGATCACGCGCGGCGCGTCGACGTACCAGACGAGGAGATCGCTCGGGCCGGGCAGGGCGGGCGTCGGCACGCGACCCTCGACGACGAGGCGGTCCGCGCTGCCGGCAACCTGCACGTCGAGGTTGAAGCCCGCCTCCTCGGCGTAGAGGTGGAACAGCTCGAGCGTCGCGCTCGCGACGTCTGCCGCCCTGTCAGCAAACCGGATCACGACGGGAGTCTACGGCGTCGGAGGCGGCTGCATCATCTTCATCATCCGGTCGGCAAACTTCTGCTGCACGTCTGGAGTCATGTGCAGGTTGCACTGGCTCATCGCGTCGGTGCCATCGCCGGCGGCCATGATGCAGGTCTTGAGCGCGTCGGGCCAGACGTCGAGCTCGCAGGACTCCTGCATCACCGTCATCGCCTTCGCCATCATGTCGAGCGTCTGCCGGTCGGTCACCTGGCTGATCTGCCCCTGCATCGTCTGCTTGATCCGCGCGACGACCTTCGTGCAATCACCGCCGCCGGTGCGGGCGACGCCCGGGACCTTTTCGGCGGCGAACATGAACGGCGCGCACATCATCGCGGCCGTCTTGTCGGCGGCCTTCTCGAAACATTCGCCCTGCTCCTTGGTGACGTAGGCCTTCTCGCACGACGCCTTGTACGCGGCGACGGCCGGGGCACGCTCCTCGGGCTCCGCGTAGTTGCCCAGATCGTACGACGCGAGGCCCTCGGCGACCTTTACGCAGTCGGCCGGGGGCGGTCGCACACACAGGTTCGACAGGCACGACAGGCCCGGGTCACAGGTCTTGTCGGGCCGGCAGTCGGCTCGCTCCTTACCCAGGGCGGGGCGCTCCTGGCCGGCAGGGGCCTCCTTGGAGCATCCAGAGGCCCACACCGATACAAACACGAGCGCCATCCCGAGCTTCATGGGATCAGCATACGCATGGGCCTCGTCAGGGATCCGACGAGATCGCACCCAATCTGCCTGGCGACAGGGGTGTCTAGATGTGCTTCTGGATCTCGGCTTCGAGCTTGGCGCGGGGCAGGGCGCCGACGAGCTGGGCGACGACCTTGCCGCCCTTGAAGATCAAGAGGGTCGGGATCGAGCGCACCTGGTACTGCTGGGGGACGATCTGATGGTGATCGACGTCCATCTTGGCCACGTTCATACGGCCCTTGTACTCGTCGGCGAGGGCGTCCACCGTGGGCGCGATCTGCTTGCAGGGGCCGCACCAGACGGCCCAGAAGTCGACCAGGGTCGGTGTATCGGACTTCAGGACCTCGGTCTCGAAGTTGGCGTCGGTGAGCTCTTTGACGTTCGCGCTGGCCATGGGACTGCCTCCGGGGGTGGTGTCCGTTGTAACTCCCCGGACGGCGCGTGACAACCTGGCGATGTAGCTTGGCGCACGCAGGCCCGGTACACTGTCCA
>JAYUYE010000887.1:0-3149 GCA_043752985.1 Myxococcales bacterium | reverse complement strand
TTTCTCATTGACCGCATCGGCCCCCCTGTTTCTTGGCAGATGGCTGGCAGTCGCCGGGGCTCGGCGCGATCTGCAATGCCGTCGACCGCTCCTACTCGGATGCGCACACCGTTGGAAACAACAGCGTTGCGACGAACTAGCGTTCCCCGACCTCGGTTCACCCGCCGCATGATCCCTCCCGCTCGGGGCGGTTGTATCGTCGCGTACTGCGAACTGGCAACGAGACATCAGCCGCTGCGCGAGTTCACCAACCAGCGGTCAGCCAACGAACAGCTACGGTTCGGCCGCGAGCTGCTTCGCGATCTCGGGCGCCTTCAGCGTGTCGTTGCCGACGAGCACGTAGCGGAGCTTCTTATGCTTGTCGAACACCCGGAAGTGCGGGAGCGCACCGATCTCGTACGCCGTGGCGACCGGCGTGAAGCCGTCGCCGACGTCGACCTTGCGGATCAGCACGCGCGGCTCGTGCGCGACCTGAACCGCGAGCATGCCGCCGACCACGACGCACGCGCCGCAATGCTCGCCCCAGAAGTCGACAACGGTGACGTAGCCCGGGTGAAGCTCGACCTGGACCATCTCGCCGGGCTTGTTGAGCTGCACGCTCTTCGCTGGCTCCGGTGTCACGGGCCGCGCAGCACCCGGCTGGCCGCAGGCAGCCAGCACCGCGAGGAGCGCAGCCTTCATGGGGCCTCGGCGAGCTGACGGGCGAGGCGGGCCACGTCGGAGCGAGCGAGGCCGGCGTGGAACACCTGCTCGAGCTGCAGGCGATCGCCCGACACCAGCTCGGTCGCGCCGAGCCGGATCGTGCCGTCGGTGTCGACGGTGATCTCGACCATCACGAGCACGTCGCCTGCGTTCGCCGGGGGAAGGTCGACGACCGCGTAGCGCCCGAGGTGGCGGTTGGCCGCGGAGTCGGCCGACTCGCCCTCCCAGACATCGAACTCGATCCGTGCCTGATCTTCCAGCTTGGTGGCGAACACGCGGTGCTCGCGGGTCGGCACGACGGAGCTCTGCGCGATCACGGTATCGCACTGGCTCTGCCCCATCGACATCATCAGCCCGCGGGCGACGACATCGATCAAGAGGATGCCCTCGATCGTTCCCTCGAGGCGCGCGACCTCGAGCGCGGCGCCGATCGCGACGACCTCCTCGGGGTTCGCGATCTCCGTGGGTTCGCGACCGACGACCCGCCCGATCTCGCGGCGGACCGCGGGCATCCGCGTCATCCCACCGACGAGCAGGATCTCCTGGATCTCTTCCCTCTTGCGACCACAGCGCGACAACGCTTCCTTGATCGGCGGTTCGAGCCGGCGCATCAGCGGTGCGGACCACAGCTCGAGCTCGTCGCGGCGCATCGGCCGTCCGTACTCGACGCCCTTGCCCGACGGAAGCTGGACGAGCTCTGCGACGTGGACGTTCGCGCCCGACGTGCCCGACAGCTCGTGCTTCGCGCGCTGCGCTGCGAGGCGGAGCCGCTCGACGGCGATCGTGTCGGTGGAGATGTCGAACCCGCGCGACATACGGACGTCGCGCACGAGGTTCTCGACGACCGCGCGATCGACGTCGTCGCCACCGAGGAACGCGTCACCGGTGGTCGCGAGGACCTCGAAGATTCCCCCCTCGACATCGACCGCCGCGACGTCGAACGTACCGCCGCCGAGATCGCAGACGAGGTACCTGCGATCCGCGCCGCGGTGCGCGCCGTGACCGAGCGCGGCGGCGGTCGGCTCACTGAGGAGTCGCATCACGGAGATGCCGGCGATCTGCGCGGCGTCCTTCGTGGCCTGACGCTGGCCCGCGTCGTACCAGGCGGGGATCGTGATCACCGCCCGGGTGACCGGCTCTCCGAACTTCGCCTCGGCCATCCGGCGCAGCTCGCGGAGGATCAGCGCGCAGACCTCCTCGGGGGAGACCAGCTTGCCCGCGGACAGCGCGATCCAGGTGTCGCCGTTCGGCGCCTCGACCAGCTCGTATGGCAACGTGCGCGCGAGCTTCTTGATCTCGGGATGATCGAAGCGCCGGCCGAGCAGCCGCTTGGCGCCGAAGATCGTGATGTCGGGGCTGTGATCGAGCCCCTCGCGCGCAGCATCGCCGACGATGGGGCCATCGGGCCCGAACCACACGAGCGAAGGCAGCGTGGTTGCGCCGTCGACGGTGGTCAGGATGCGCGGCGCACCATCGGCGTCGATCACCGCGGCGACCGAGTTCGACGTCCCGAGATCGATGCCGATCGCGCGGCTCATCGGAACACCTTGCGCATGGTCTCGTGATCGCTCGGATCGTGCCTGCGCAGGTGCTCGAGCAAGCGCGCCGCATCGCTACACTGGTCGTAGTGAGCGAGCGCGGTCTCGAGCTGCGACGTCGCGAGCATGACCTCACCTTTGATGAGCGCGGCCATCGCGGATGCGACGTAGTACAGCGAGCGCAACGGCCGGCTCCGCGGATAGACCACGAGTGCCGCCGCGAGGACTTCCTGCGCGTTGTCGGCGTCGCCTTGACCGAGCATCTCTCGCGCGCGCGTCTCGAACGTCTCGCCACCGTGCGTCGCCAACGGCGGCACGGAGCCGGGACCACCCGAGAACGACGGCGGAATCGATGCAACCTGCGAGCGCCTCGGCGGAGGTGGCATCGGTTGCTGCGGCGGCGGCGTGCGATCACCGCTCGACAGATCGTCGAAGCCGACGAGCCAGCCGGGCGGTGCCTTGACGAGCGAACCGACGGTGAGTGCGCCCTGCTCGGCAACCAGCGCCGCGCGCAGCCGATCGTACGCGCGGTTCGACAGGATCGTCAGCTCCTCCGCGAGGTGCGTGATCGCCGGAGCTTTGCGGCGCGCGACGAGATCCGGGTGATGTCTCCGCATCAACGACATCCAGCCACGGCGCACGACGTCGGGTGCCGCGTCGCGCGGGACGCCGAGCACCTCGTGCACCGCGGCCTGCCGCATGCGCCGGAGCTCGGCCGTCAGGTGCTGGAACAGCCTGCGCTCGTCTTCCGGAAGCTCTTCCGCGGCGGGACGCGCCGGCTTGGCCGCGGGTGGCGGCTCCGCGTCGGGCGGCGTCTCGGTGCCCGCGGCCATCGCCTTGATCCGCGCGATCACGTCGTCGGTGAAGCCGACCAGCTCGAGCTCGATCCACGTCTTCCCGGTTTCTGGC
>JAYUYE010000886.1:0-3149 GCA_043752985.1 Myxococcales bacterium | reverse complement strand
TGATGCGCCGTACCCCTGTGGGCCTCCTCGTGGCGGTCGCGGTCCTCCTGATGCCAGCGCTCGCCTTTGCAGGTGGCGGTGGTGAATTCACCGAGTATCAGGGCAAGGGCTGGGGGTGGATGTACCTCGGCTCCTTCGGCGCCGGCTTTTTGACCTCGCTGACTCCGTGCGTCTACCCGATGATCCCGATCACGCTCGGCATCTTCGGCGCTCGCGGCAAGGACGTCCCGATCGGGCGGCGCCTCCTGCTCGCCACCGCCTACGTCGTGGGCATGGGGCTCACCTACGCGGTGCTCGGTGTCACGTTCGCGCTGCTCGGAGGATCGGCGGGCGCATTGCTCGCCAATCCGGTGGTCGTGATCCCGATCGTCTTGATGTTCGTCGCGATGGCGGCGTCGCTGTTCGGTGCGTTCGAGCTCAACCTGCCTGCGTCGTGGCAGGCGAAGATGAACCAGGTCGGTGGCAAGGGCTTCTCCGGCGCGTTCGCGATGGGCCTCGTCGGTGGCTTCATCGCCGCGCCGTGCACGGGCCCGTTCCTCGCGGGCCTGCTCGCGTTCGTCGCGACCACGCGCGATGTAGTTGGCGGCGGCTCGCTGCTCTTCGTCTACGCGCTCGGCATGGGCGTTCTGTTCTGGGTGCTCGCGGCGGCGGCAATGGGCCTGCCGAAGAGCGGGCGCTGGATGGACTCGGTCAAGTCGGGCGGCGGCGTGCTGCTGCTCGTCGGTGCGATCTACTTCCTGCGGCCGCTCCTGCCGTGGATGCGGACCATTGCCTCGCCCGAGATCTGGTTCCTCTACACCTCGATCGGCCTGATCGTCGCAGGCCTCGCGCTCGGTGCGATCCACCTGACGTTCCACGACACGATCGTCCGCAAGACCCGCAAGGGCCTCGGCCTCGCGCTGCTACTCGCCGGGATCCTCGGCGTGTGGACCTGGCGGCTGACGCCGAAGCAGCACCTGCCGTGGGCGCCCGACGAGAGCTCGGCGTACGCGAAGGCGCGCGCCGAAGGCAAAGGCGTGATGGTCGACTTCGCGGCGTCGTGGTGCACCCCGTGCGAGCAGCTCGAGCGGACGTTCGGAGACGCCGAGGTCTACGACGCGATCACGTCGAAGTTCGTGCCGCTCCAGTTCGATGTCTCGGAGAACGATGAGAAGGACATGGAGCGCCGCGCGCGCTACGGGGCGACGACCCTGCCCGCGGTCGTGTTCATGGACACCGAGGGCAACGTGGTCGGTCGCGTGAAGGATCTGATGGAGCCCGAGGAGCTCCTCGAGGTCGTGATCCCGGCGGGTCGCCGCATCGGCGCCAACAACGATCAAGCAAACCAGCCGTAGCGGCTGGCTGGAGCCTAGAGCTTGAACGAACCGCGGATGACGAGCAGCGCCTCGATCTGTGCGCTCTGGTAGTGCGTCGACACGTCGTTGGCGACGGCGGCTCCACCGCTCTTGAAGAAGTAGCCGTACGACACCGGGATCGAGATGCCGATGTCGAGCGCCTTGTTGAGGTGCTTGCCGAACCCGAAGGAGCCCTGAAGCAGGAAGCCCTTGTCGGAGAGCTCGTCGTTGGACAGCGGCGGCATCACCTGCTGCCCGGTGCCGACGCCGAAGAACAACATCGTGCCGAGCTGGACGTACGCGCCCTTCCCGTCCTTCTTGTCAGCGACCGATGGAGTTCCGACCCCGATCTCGAACTGCAGACCGGCTCCGAACTGGGTCCAGGTCGACAGGGCACCACCACCGACGTACTGATGGTGCTGGATCTCGACCGCGACAACGAGGAACCGCGCGCCAACCGCGACGCCGTAGGCGGCGGGACCGGCATTCTCGAAGAATGCCGCGTCGTACATGCTCGCATTTTTGTCGACCAGGTCGCCTCCGGTGCCCTTGCCGTACATCCCGCCGCCATGGGCCTCCGCGTAGAGCTTGAAGACGTTGGCCTCAGCCGGGGCCGGAGGACAGGACATCAGGATAACGACGGCAGCAACGACTCCACGCATGACTCATTGTCACCGGTTTCGGTGAGTAGCGCCAACGGTGGCGTATGATCGGACCGTGATGTCGCGGTTCCTCGTGATCTGGATCGCGCTCGCGATCGGATGCCGCGACCCCGCGGTCTCACGGCTCGATGAGGTCCGCGCCACGGTCTGCAAGTGCAAGACCGCGCTGTGCGCCGAGGAAGCAATGAAGGTTGTACCGAGCATGAAGGTCCGGCCGAGCCCGCGCTCGCAGCGGATCGCGCGCGACATGCTCGACTGCCTCGCCAAGCTCCTCGCGGCGGATCGCCCCACGACCGGTCCCGACGAGCCGGCGCCCGCAGCGGAACCGGCACCCGCGCCGGCACCTCCGCCTGCAAAGCTCTGATCAAGGCTTGTCGCGCGGCAGACCGGAGGGCCCGAGCTCGGGCGATGGCAGCTCTGGCTCGATCGCGGCATCGGGGAGCGGACCCGCGCGCTCGTCCATCTCCTTCTCGATGATCGTCTTCTGACCTTCCTCGACAGCCGGGACGATCTTCATCCCGCGCGTGGTGCCCGGCATGATCAGCGCCATCGCCGGCGTGACCACGACATCGGCATCGGACTCGCGGCCGAAGAACGCGGTGTGCTCGTAGTAGCGAATTGCGTAGCGCACGAGAACCGCGAACGTCGCGGCGATCGGCACCGCGAGTACGACGCCGACGAAGCCGAGCAACTTGCCGCCCGCGATCACCGCGATCAGTGCACCGGACTCCGACAGCCCCACGCGATGGCCGACAATCTTGGGCGTCAGCACGCCGGCCTCGAGCACGTGGAGGACCACGATCACCATGCCGACCAAGCCGAGCGTCTGCATGCTGCCGCCATCCGCGAGCGTGACCAGCGCGGCGATCGCGGCGCCGACGAATGTGCCGACGAACGGGATCACGGTCAGGGCGCCGACAAGCAGGCCGATCGGGACCGACAGCGGCATGCCGACGATCGTGAATGCGATCGCATACAGCACGGCGAGGATCGACGTCACGATCGCCTGCCCGCGCACCCAGCCGGCAACGACGCGGTCGATCTCGCGGATGACCTCGCGGACCTCGGAGCGCCGGCGCGGCGGGATCATGTGCTCGATGCGCGTGATGAGGTTCGGGAAGTCGACGAGGAAGTAGAATGCGAACACCGGCAC
>JAYUYE010000885.1:0-3153 GCA_043752985.1 Myxococcales bacterium | reverse complement strand
TGATCCGCTCGAGCGCCGCGACCGGGGTGGTGACCGCTTCGACGTCCATCTCCGCGAGCGAGCCGCTCCCATGGGCGACCGAAGCCGCGTCGGGGTCGACGATCAGGACGTGCCGCACGGCCATGTCGCCAGCATAAGACGTCTCGTCCAGCTGTCTAGACACTGTCCAGATATGTGGACGATTGCCCTGCGACAGCATGACTCAAACCATTGAAACTACTTGTTCAACCGGCCAGACAACCCTGGCTCGATCGGTGCGTTACCAGGTCTCATCAGGAGGGCTTCGATGCACGCAACCGCCAGTCTGGATGCTGGACTCGACAGCAGTCGCGCCTACGTCCGCGCAGTCGCCATGAAGTACGTCAAGAACGAGCAGGACGCCGAGGACGTCACGCAGGACGCCATGCTCCTCGCGCATCGCTACCGCGCGTCGTTCCGCGGCGAGTCCCGGTTCTCGACCTGGCTCTATCGCGTCACCGCGACCGCCGCGCTGATGTTCCTGCGCCGGCAGCGCCGCCAGGCCCGGGAGATCCCGGCGAGCGGCACGGCCGATGACGACGGCACACCGTGGCTCGAGAGCGCCGCCGCACCGACGGATCTCAGAAGCGAGATCATCGCTCGCACCGAGCTCCACCTCGTCAGCGAGGCGGTCGCAAAGCTCGGCGCGAAGTACCCGGCCGTGTTCTGGAAGCGCTACGGCGAGGGCCGCACCGAGACGGAGATCGCGCGCGAGCTCGGACTCTCCGTCGCTGCGGTGAAGACCCGCGCGTTCCGCGCTCGCCAGGCCGCGATCGCCGCGACCCGCTGACGACGACTACGCGGCTTCGAGCTCGAGCGCCGGGTAGCTCGTGTGGATGAAGCACAGCTCGCGGCCCGGCATCGCGCGCCGCAGCTCACGATACCGATGCATCGCAGCCCGACCGTCGGCACACAGCTCGATCACCTCGAGCCGATCGAGAACCCGCCGGCACGCGTCGCCGTGAATCTCCGTGTGAACCTCGATCGCTTCGACCACCAACCACTGGCCAGGGTACGCAGCGCAGGCATCTGTCCACCGCATGGGGCCAACGCTAGCCAGCGATCGCCTCCGGAACAACTTCTTGGGCGCCGGGAGTGAGCTTCACGTGACGTGTCCGGCCTGCGAACGGCCCTGTGTGTCTCCACCCACGACCGCCACCAAGCAACCGGAACTGCTCGGGTTGTCCTATGGCCCGGCGGGTGAACTATCCCCCGGGCATGCTGACGATCCTGCTCCCCGTGATTTCGCTCTCCGTGAGCCTCGCACGCCCCGTGGCGGTGGCGGACGAGGTCGTGACCAGCCCCCGCGCGGCCCAGGTGCGGCTCGCCGAGGTTCTCGCCGAGGCCGACGCGATCCACGGGGTCGGAGCCGGCTCGCGGCACACGGTCGAGTTCACGCTCGACCACGGCAGCGTCTCGCAGCGCGCGATCGCTACCACGCGCGCGAACGGCGCCGTCGTATCGCTGACCATCGTCGACTGCGGCGCCGCGCTCGAAGACATCGGCAGTTTGTCGTGGCTGTCGAACGAGCTCGCGCAGACCACCGCGGTCACGAGCCTCGCAGTCGACGCCGACGGCGCCGTCACGATCACCACGAGCGACGACCGGACGTACATGGCCATTCCGGGCCGCGGCTCGGGCGGCAACATCGCTGTCGAAGCGCGCTGGGCCGCCGAGTGGGACGCGGACGAGTCGTGATCTGGCCGCCTGGATCACGCGCAATCCGGGTCAACTCATCGATGGCAACTCGAGTTGCCACCGCGCGGAACGCGCCATCGATCGCGCCGATCCTGACAACGTCCGGCAGTGGCTGGGAGACTAGCCGTCGAGCCCACTCTTCATGGCTCCTCCCGTCGCTAGTCACGCGACGCGCACGGCGCAACACAATCCGTGCACTTGCGGAGACACCCGAAATTGCGGGGCGCGTCATGAGGAGGCACACGCGTTGCTCAGTATTGTCCGCATGCGCACCGCTTCACTGGCCCTGCTCGCAACGATGTCGCTCCTCCCGGCCTGCATGGTCGGAGAGGATCCCGATGACGATGCCGTGGCGGGCGACGGCCTCAGCGATGACGACGTGACTGGCACCGACGCGAAGGGCGACGGCATCGGGACGCTGCGTGCGCGCGTCTGCGCGAATGGCCCGACCACCGTTGGCATCGACGTCTCGTACTACCAGGGCGTGATCGACTGGAACGCCGCGAAGGCCGCGGGCACCGAGTTCGCGTTTATCCGGATCTCCGATGGTGCGCGCTTCCTCGATCCGAAGTTCTCCGCGAACTGGACCGGCTCGAAGGCGGCTGGCGTGATCCGCGGCGCGTATCAGTTCTTTCGTCCGACGCAGGACATCACCGCGCAGGCGAACATCATGATCAACGCGGTCGGGCAGTACCAGCCCGGCGACCTCGCGCCCGTGATCGACGTCGAAGCCGACGGCGGTCTCCCACCCTCGACCGTCGCCGCGCGCGTCAAGCAGTGGGTCGATCTCGTCAAGGCCGGCACCGGCGCCGCGCCGATCATCTACACCGGCAAGTACTTCTGGCGCGACGAGGTCGGCGGCTCGCGCACGTTCTCCGATCACGCGCTGTGGATCGCGCAGTACACCTCGCAGTGCCCCGACCTGCCGTCGCCATGGACGCGCTGGACGTTCTGGCAGCACAGCGATCGCGGCTCGATGGCAGGCATCCGCGGCAACGTCGACATGAACAAGTTCAACGGCACGGTCGCGGATCTCCGTGCGTTCGCGATGGGCGCCACCGATCCGGTCACCACGAACCGCGCCGCTGCGCTGCCGTTCCACTGGCTCCCCAACACCGACGGCACCGTCTCGTTCTACGCGCACCCACCCGCGGGCGTCGCTCGCGTCGAGATCCGCGTCGAGGACTACCTGATCGGCGCTGCAGATGCGGTCGGTGGACAGGCCGCGATCAACTACACCTGGAATGTCCAGCGCGCCGGTCGCCCCGTCGAGGTCCGCGGTCTCGATGCGAACGGCGCGACGGTCGCTGTCGGCAACGGCGTCATCGATTCGACCGCGCCGCCCAAGGTCTTCATCAACCAGGCCGCCACGCTCGACTACGAGATCGGCGTCGAGTCGCTCACCGGCGTCGCCTTTGTCGAGGTCACTGCGGACGG
>JAYUYE010000884.1:0-3153 GCA_043752985.1 Myxococcales bacterium | reverse complement strand
GCTCGGACTCCGATCCGCGCGCGTTCAACTTCGACGGCGAGTTCAACATCGCGAACCGCGGCATTCTCGAGTTCGTCGAGATCCTGAAGCTCGACGTCGCATTCCTCTACGACCTCCTCGGCGCGACCCAGGAGCGCAAGATCAAGCCGAAGAAGTTCGCGCAGACGGACATCGACGAGGTGATCCTCGGCCACACGAACGAGGCCGAGTACAAGAAGCTCCTCAACAACGAGTTCATGGAGGCGCTCCGCGATCGCACCGTGAAGGTCGACATCCCGTACATCACCAAGGTGTCCGAGGAGGTGAAGATCTACACGAAGGACTTCACCACCGACCGCGTCGGCAAGCACGTCGCGCCGCACACGCTGTACGTCGCGGCGCTGTGGGCCGTGCTCACGCGCCTCGAGGATCCGAAGAAGCACTCGCTGTCGCTGATCCAGAAGGCGAAGCTGTACGACGGCAAGACGCTGCCCGGCTTCACCCAGGACAACATCAAGGAGCTCCGCAAGGAGGCGCAGCGCGAGGGCCTCGACGGCATCTCGCCGCGCTACATCCAGGACAAGATCGCGAACGCCCTCGTCAGCGACAAGGCCGACGGCGCGATCAACCCGTTCATGGTTCTCAACGAGCTCGAGAGCGGCCTTCGCAATCACTCGCTGATCAGCTCCGACGAGCAGCGCAAGCGGTTCGGCGAGATGCTCTCGGTCGTCAAGCAGGAGTACGAGGACATCGTCAAGAACGAGGTCCAGCGTGCGATCAGCGCCGACGAGGACATGATCGCGAAGCTGTGCGCCAACTACATCGACAACATCAAGGCGTACACCCAGAAGGAGAAGGTCAAGAACCCGTACACGGGTCAGGACGAGGAGCCCGATGAGCGGCTGATGCGCTCGATCGAGGACAAGATCGATATCCCGGAGTCCCGCAAGGACGACTTCCGCCGCGAGATCATGAACTACATCGGCGCGCTCGCGATCGAGGGCCGGCAGTTCGACTACAAGACCAACGAGCGGCTCCACAAGGCGCTCGAGGGCAAGCTGTTCGAGGACCAGAAGGACTCGATCAAGCTGACGTCGCTCGTGTCGAGCGTCGTCGACCGCGACACCCAGGCGAAGATCGACGTGGTCAAGCAGCGCTTGATCAAGAACTTCGGTTACGACGAGGTCTCGGCAACCGATGTGCTCAACTTCGTCGCGTCGATCTTCGCGCGCGGAGACGTCAAGTCGTGAGCAAGTCCCACGCACGTGGGGCGCGCAGCAGACGATGAGCGATCCACTGGGCAAAGGCCCGGTAACGGTGGAGCTCAACCATACGCTGGCCGAGCTTCTGGCCAGGCTATGCGTCGAGCTGAACACCGAGGACCCGCAAGATGTGATGTCGCGCGCCCTGGGTCTGCTCGAGATGGTCCAGCGGACAAAGCGGCACGGCGGTCGGCTGTGCTTCATCAACGAACGCGGCGATGTCGCGGATGTGGCCCTGTAGGAGATCGCCGAACATGAGCCAGAAGATCGATCTCGACCACGGCCGGTTCCGCCAGATCATCCGCGGCAAGATCAAACAGAACCTCCGCAAGTACATCTCGCAGGGGGAGATGATCGCGAAGAAGGGGAAGGACACGGTCGCGATTCCGCTGCCGTCGGTCGACATCCCGCACTTCAAGCACGGTGACAAGCAACAGGGTGGCGTGGGGCAGGGGAGCGGCGAGGTCGGTGACTCGCTCGGCCAGGACGGCGAGCAGCAGCCCGGCGCGGGCCAGGCCGGGGATCGTCCCGGCGACCACCTGATGGATATCGAGATCTCGATCCAGGAGCTCGCGGAGATCATGGGCGAGGAGCTCGAGCTCCCGCGCATCATGCCGAAGGGCACCGAGAAGATCGTCGCGTGGAAGGACAAGTACTCGGGCATCCGCACCACGGGCCCCGAGTCGCTGCGCCACTTCCGCCGCACGTACAAGCAGGCGATCCGACGGCAGATCGCGATGGGCACGTACGACCCGAAAAATCCGGTGATCGTCCCGATCAAGGACGACAAGCGCTACCGGTCGTGGAAGAAGGAGCCGCTGCCGCAGAGCAACGCCGTCATCATCTACATGATGGACGTGTCGGGCTCGATGGGCGACGAACAGAAGGAGATCGTCCGGATCGAGAGCTTCTGGATCGATACCTGGCTGACGTCGCAGTACCACGGTGTCGAGAGCCGCTTCATCATCCACGATGCGATGGCCAAGGAAGTCGATCGCGAGACCTTCTTCAAGACGCGCGAGTCCGGCGGCACGATGATCAGCTCGGCGTACAAGCTGTGCGCGAAGATGATCGCCGACGAGTACCCGAGCGAGCTGTGGAACATCTATCCGTTTCACTTCTCCGACGGCGACAACTGGTCGGTCGACGACACCCATACCTGCGTGGAGCTCCTGAAGAAGGAAGTGCTCCCGTTCGTGAATCTATTTGCGTACGGCCAGGTCGAGTCGCCGTATGGCTCGGGACAATTTATCAAGGATCTCACGGAGCATTTCGACGAGGACGAGCGCGTCGTCACGAGCGAGATCAAGGGCAAGGACGCGATCATGGACTCGATCAAAGAGTTCCTCGGGAAGGGTCGTTAGTATGCAAGCACGACGAACGTCGGGCGCGCAGCACGCCCCAAGGGAGCGCGCAGGTCGATGACGATCAAGCGGTTCCCCGCATACCTGCGCGACATGCAGGAGGAGATCGAGGGTCACGCCAAGGTCTATGGCCTCGACTTCTTCACGATCCTCTACGAGGTCCTCGACTACAAGACGATGAACGAGGTCGCCGCGTACGGCGGGTTCCCCACCCGCTATCCGCACTGGCGATTCGGCATGGACTACGAGCAGCTCTCGAAGAGCTACGAGTGGGGCCTGTCGAAGATCTACGAGATGGTGATCAACACCAACCCCGCGTACGCGTACCTGCTCGAGGGCAACTCGCTCACCGACCAGAAGATCGTGATGGCGCACGTCTGCGCGCACGTCGACTTCTTCAAGAACAACTACTTTTTCTCGAAGACCAATCGCAAGATGATCGACGGGATGGCGAACCACTCCGCGCGAGTGCGTCGCCACATGGAGCGCCACGGCCAGGAGGTCGTCGAGGACTACATCGACGTCTGCCTCTCGCTCGAGAACCTGAT
>JAYUYE010000883.1:0-3154 GCA_043752985.1 Myxococcales bacterium | reverse complement strand
GCAGCGACGGTCCCCGCGGCGGCGAACGCTCTCGCACCGAGGGTCCGCGCGGCGACGGTCCGCGTGGCGGGGATCGGCCCGGCTTCGACACCACGCGTCGCGACGCCGGGCCGCGCACCGACGTACGTGGCGGCGACCGGCCTGGCTTCGACACCACGCGTCGCGACGCCGGGCCGCGCACCGACGTACGTGGCGGCGATCGGGGCGATTACCGTCCGGGCAGCGACGCGCCGCGCTCCGACGAAGCGCGCGGTGACAGCCCGCGCACCGACGGGCCGCGTCGCACGAGCGGCCCGCGCAGCGATGGTCCTCGACCCGGTGATCCGGGCGAGCGGCTCGTCTACGGCGCTGGCCCCGTCGCCGAGCTCATCGCGCGGCGCCCGAAGTCGGTTCGCGCGATCTGGGTCGATCCGCGGCGTGCGGATCGCACCACGAGCGATCCGGTCGCCGCGATCGTGATCGCCGCGCGACTCGCCGAGATTAGGCTCGAGGATCGCGATCGGCAGACGCTCGATCGGGTCGCGGGGGAGGGCGCGCGTCACCAGGGCGTGATCGCTTGGCTCGGACCGTTCCAGTACGCGCATCTCGAGACGCTGGTCGAGAAGGGCGATGAGCCGCCGCTGCTGGTCGCGCTCGACGGGATCGAGGACCCGCGCAACCTCGGTGCGATCCTGCGGTCCGCGTATCTGCTCGGCGCGGGCGGCGTGATCATTCCCGACCACAGGGCTGCGCAGGTGACCTCGATCGTCGCGAAGGCATCGGCCGGCGCGAGCGAGCTGTTGCCGATCGCGCAGGTCGGCAACCTGGTGCGTGCACTCGAACAGCTGCGCGAGTACGGGCTGTGGCGAGTCGCCGTGCACGCCACCGAAGGTGCACAGGACATCTCGGCGATCGATGGCTCTCTCGGCCTGGTGATCGTCCTCGGTGCCGAGGGCAGCGGCGTGCGGCCGCTCGTCGCGAACAGCTGCGACTTTCACGCGATCATTCCGATGGCGCGCACGGCCATCGGATCGTTCAACGTCTCGGTCGCCGCGTCGCTCGCGCTCTACGAGCTACGTCGCCAGCGAACGCTCCGGCCCCGGTAGCTATTTCGCAAAGATCGCAGGACCATCGTCGCCGCCCAGGCACGTACCAGGGAACACCACGAAGAGGACATCATGGGACTCGCAGAACGTTGCGCCATCAAGGATTTCCAGGACAACCACCTCCCGAAGCTGCTGGCCAAGATTCATGCCGCCGCCGGGTTCCCGGTTCCTGCCGAGCTCACGTGGGACCAGATCGCCACCGAGGGCTCGGGCCATCTCTACGTCGACGCTGACACCAACGACCGCACCAAGACCGCGATCGACCTGATGGAAAAGTCCCTCTGATGTCCGCCGACGATATTCTTGGCACGCTCGAAGCTCGCGCGCCCCGCCGTCTGCTCGAGGACCTCTCGGTGATCGCCCGCGCCCTCGCGGCCAATGACCGGCAGCGTCCCGAGATCGATGTGCAGCTGACGAGCGGTGCCCAGATCCGCGGCCGCATCGTGAGCGTCACCGAGGATCGCGGCAGTGCTGTCGCGATGCTGTACGTTGGCGGCCAGCCACGCTCGCCCTCGGTATCGTTCGTGCTCGTCGATCAGATCGCCGCGGTCACCGTGATCGACGCGAGTTTGCTCGTGCGCGCGCCGATCTCCGGAGAGCCCGCACCGAGCGGACTCGAGCTCAAGCGCCAGGTCGCCGCACACAGCGATTCGCTTGCCTCCGTGTTCGGGCGCGCGACACCGCTGGTGATCGCAGGAGAGCTGGACGAGGACGACCGCCGCGCGCTCGGCGTGATCATCCCGGTGCTCGCGGATGTCCTCCGCGCGGTCGGCGCGGACGAGATGGGCAGGACGGCACTGTCGGCCGTCGAGAGCGTGGAGGTCAGCGCCTGGACACACGCCGATGTCACGAAGATCGGCGCGAAGCTCGTGGTCCATGCCCCGAAGCTTCTGACCGATGCGTTCACGCCCGCCTCGCTGCGCGCAGCCATCGAGAAGACCCTGTAGCGGCCTCTCACAAACTCGTTAGTTATTGATCTTATCGAGGAAGCTGGTCTTCAGCAGCTTCTCGCCGTGCACCGGGAAGAATGTATAGACGCTGTCGCCGACGACGCGAACGACCTCGCCATCGCCCCACGTCGCGTGGCGCACGATGTCGCCCTTCTCGAGCGGACCGAACACGGGCCGCTTCACGCGCTCGATCTTCAGCGCGCGGCCACGGCCACCACGCCCGCGGCGCAGCGCTTCTTCGAGCAGTGCCTTGCGAGCATCGGGGTCCACACCGCCGCGCCGAGCGACCAGCGCCGCGGCCACGGTCTCGGCCTCACGACCTGCCGTGGTGCTGGCCTTCGCTGAGCGCAGGCAGTTGTCACAGCTGCCGCACGACGCCGCGTCGGTGTAGCCGAAGTACGTGACGAGGAGGCGCGTCCGGCACAGGTGCGATTGCGCGTAGCGCAGCATCGACGCGAGGCGGGCGCGATCCTGCGCTCGCTTCTGCTCGTAGCGGTTCGCCGCCCGCGCCAGGTTCTCGATGCTCGGCGGCTCGATCGCGAGCGGCGCGAACCGAGCGCCCGGAGCCTCGGCCGCGAAGCCGACCTCCTTGAGGAACGACAGCACCACGCGCGCTTTCTTCGCCGGTGCATCCGCGCGCTCGGCGATGTCCTTCACCGGCTTGAACACCTCGTAATCGTGATCGTCTCCGGACACGTGTGCTGGGGTCGCGACGTTGCCACCGGTGACACTGACCAGCGCCTCGGCGACGGCGCGCGTCTGCTCGGGCGTGGGGTACCGACCACCGAGGAAGAAGCTCTGGATCCGCTTGTCCTCGGGTTGGTAGAGGAGGATGCAGTCAGCGGGCTTGCCATCTCGGCCCGCGCGGCCGGCTTCCTGGTAGTAGCTCTCGAGCGAGCCCGGGAAGTTGTAGTGCACGACGAACCGTAGGTCTTGCTTGTCGACGCCGAGGCCGAACGCGTTCGTCGCGATCATGAGCCGCGGATCGCTGTGCTCCATGAACGCGGTCTGCACGCGGTCGCGATCCTTGGCGCGCATCCGACCGTGGTAGCGGCCGCACTCGACGCCCTGCGACCACAAGAAGTCGGCGAGCGCGTCGACCGTCTTCACGGTCGCGGC
>JAYUYE010000882.1:0-7830 GCA_043752985.1 Myxococcales bacterium | reverse complement strand
GCGCCGCCTCGGGTTGATCACGCCGATGTTCTCCGCGCCGCCCGATGGTTATGCGCTCCTCGGATCCGACGCCAGCGCAGCGTTCACGCTGACGCTCGCCGCGGTGATCGCTGCCGTGTGCATCGTGCTCGGTCTGGCCACGCGTCTCGCGTGCATCTCGTTCGTCCTGATCTCCGCGCAGCTCGCGCACATCGCACCCGACGCAGATCGCGGGATTCACATGATCCTCCGCATCGTGCTCGTGATCCTCGCCCTGTCGTGGTGTCACGCGCGGTGGTCGATCGATGCCCTCGTGTGGCGCCGGTTCGGTCGCCCACTGCCCACCGAGGTGCCGGCGTGGCCGCGAATCCTGATCCTGTTCCAGGTGACCTGGATCTACGCCTCCGCCGGGATGAACAAGAGCGGGGCAGAGTGGGGCCCGGTCGACGAGTTCCGTGCGCTCGCGAATGCCGTCTGCGATCCGCACCTCGCGCGCCTGTCATGCGACTGGGTCCGCTCGGTGTTGCCGCTGACCCAGGTCGCGACCGCTCTCTCGATGGTGTTCGAGCTCTCGGCGCCGCTCTACCTCGTCTATCTCTACTGCGCGGAGACCGCCCATCGCCCGGGTCGGCTGCGCCGGATCGTCAACGTGCTCCGGCTGCGCTGGATCTGGCTCGCGCTCGGCATCGCGGTGCACCTCGGCATCGCGGTGTTGCTCCGGCTCGGTGCGTTCCCGTGGGGAATGCTCGCGCTCTATCCAGCACTGCTGCTACCGCGTGATCTGCGCTGGCTCGACCGCGGCTGAAGCGACTCGTCCCCGCGTCACATCATTGTGCGGGCGGGATGGCCGGCTCGGCCTCGCCCATGTGCGGCGAGACCTCGCAGCGGCCGTTCTGTCCGCACACCGCTTCCGCACTGCAGCTCGGATCGGTGCTGATCACCTGCGCGCACAGGTTGTCGGCGCAGCGCTGCGGTCGCGCCGCCTCGAAGCCCGCGACTGCGTCCTTGCGGATCGCGATCTGCTTGCCGCCGGCGTTGCACCCGCAGCACGCCTGCACGAGCTCGCAGTCCTCGGAGACCGTGCAGCTCACGGGCAGCTCGCCGGTGATCGGCGCAGCGCTGCCTCCGCCCGCGGGCGCGGGCTTCGACGACCCGCACGCAACGGCCAAGACCACGACGACAACCGCCACGATCGTTTGAACGGGTCCCGTTTGAACGGGTCCCAGAGGCATTTCTTGCTCACTGCCTTTCACGATTCGGTACTAACACGGTTCGTACGTACCGAACCCTCGCCCCCTGGATGCTGGCCGCGTACCCACGCGAACTACCTGGCCGCGCGCTGTGCGCATCAAGATGTACGAACAACGTTCGTACCGGCGTCTCGGGAGCGGAATCGGGGTACGTGGGCTGTCCGAGATCCGGACTGGCGATCCGCGCGGCGCTCGACGAGGTGCCGGCGTGACGTGCGCGTAGCTAGCTGCGGAAGGTCGTGCGGCCGGCGAACCGCGCCTCGTCGCCGAGCTGATCGGCGATCCGGAGGAGCTGGTTGTACTTCGCGATCCGATCGGAGCGCGACGCGGAGCCCGTCTTGATCTGTCCTGCGTTGGTCGCGACCGCGAGGTCAGCGATGAACGAGTCCTCGGTTTCGCCCGAGCGATGCGAGATCACGGCGGTGTAGCGCGCGTGCTGTGCGGTGCGGACGGCGTCGAGGGTCTCGGACAGCGAGCCGATCTGGTTGACCTTGACCAGGATCGAGTTCGCGATGCCTTCCTTGATGCCGCGCTGCAGGCGCGCGGTCTGCGTCACGAACAGATCGTCGCCGACGAGCTGGGTCGTCGCGCCGAGCTTGTCGGTGAGGAGCTTCCAGCCGGCCCAGTCGTCCTGGTCGAGGCCGTCCTCGATCGAGACCATCGGGTACTTCTTGGTCCAGCCCGCGTACATGTCGACCATCTCGGCCGACGTCTTGATCTTGCCCTCGTAGTTGTACGTGCCCTTCGCCTTGTCGAAGAACTCCGACGCGGCGACGTCGAGCGCGAGGAAGATCTGCTCGCCCGCCTTGTAGCCGGCCTTGCCGATCGCCTCGAGCAGGAGCGTCAACGCCTCGTCCGCGTTGTCGAGGCTCGGCGCGAAGCCGCCCTCGTCACCGACGTTGGTCGCCTTGCCCTTGGAGGACAGGAGCTTCTTGAGGTTGTGAAACACCTCGACTCCGGCGCGCAGCGCATCCTCGAACTGATCGAACCCGGCGGGCACGATCATGAACTCCTGAATGTCGAGGTTGTTGTCGGCGTGCGCACCGCCATTGATGACGTTCATCAGCGGCACGGGCAGCGTCACCGCACCGACGCCACCGAGGTAGCGATAGAGCGGTAGCTCGTGACCGAGGGCAGCGGCGCGCGCCGTGGCCATCGAGACCGCCAGGATCGCATTCGCACCGAGGTGCGACTTGGTCGGCGTCCCGTCGAGTGCAAGCAGCGCTGCATCGACGGCGGCTTGATCCGTCGCATCCATACCGATCAGCGTCGGTGCGATCACATCGCGGACGTGGTCGACGGCCTTGAGGACGCCTTTGCCGAGGAACCGAGCGACGTCACCGTCGCGCAGCTCGAGTGCTTCGTGCTCACCGGTCGATGCTCCGGAGGGAACCATCGCGCGGCCGAGCTCGCCGCCGTCGAGTCCGACCTCGGCTTCGATGGTGGGGTTGCCGCGAGAATCGAGGACCTCGCGCGCGTGCAGCCAAACGATCTCCGTCATGCGCGGACACTAACCGAACAAGGCATCGCGATCACCCTCGCAGGCCTGTGTTACACCCCCCTCATGCGATGCCGTGCGATGACAGCGCTCGCGGTCCTTGTGGTCTCGCTCCTCGTCGCGGGCTGTCCTGGGTCCAGCTCCCCGGGTGCGGAAGCGCCGGCCACTCCGACCGAGGTCGTTGCCGCCGCGAAGGCGACGATCGAGCAGTGGCGCCAGGCGTACGAGATCCGGAGCGTCGAGGCGCTGTCCCAGCTCTATGCGCGCAACGTCGATCTCGTCGTGGTCCAGGAGGGCACCACGTTCCTTGGCTGGAGCTCGGTCGAGGCGATGCTGAAGGATCGGATCGCCCGCACGGGTGCCATCGTGATCCGGCTCAAGGACATGCAGGTGTCCTCGCTCGCACCCGAGGTGGCGTACGCATTCGCGACGATGACCCGCGAGCTCACGTTCGAAGCGACGACCGTTACCGAGAGCGGAACGTTGACCCTCGTCCTCCGCAAGCAGGGCGACAAGTGGCTGATCACCTCCGAGCACTACTCGTACAAGCGACCCTGACATGACCACACGCACGATCGGAGTTGCCCTCCTCGGGCTCGGCAATGTCGGTGGTGGCGTCGTCAAGCTGCTCGAAGCCAACGCCGCCGCGATCGAGGCGCGACTCGGTGCACGTCTTGTCGTACGCACGGTCGTCGTCCGCGATCCGGACAAGGGCAACCGCGTCGTCGACGTCGATCGCGCGTTGCTCACCACGGACATCGCCGCCGCGCTCGCGCGTCCCGACGTCGACATCGTGTGCGAGCTGATGGGCGGCACCACGCTCGCCCGCACGGCCGTGCTGGCGGCGATCGCGCACAAGCGTCACGTGGTGACCGCGAACAAGGCGCTGCTCGCCGAGCACGGTGCCGAGGTGTTCACGGCAGCCGAGCAAGCAGGCGTCGACGTCTACTACGAGGCTGCGGTGTGCGGCGGCGTGCCGATCATTCGTGTGCTCCGCGAAGGTCTCGCCTCCGATCGCGTCGAGGCGATCCACGGCATCGTCAACGGCACCTCCAACTACATCCTGTCGACGATGACCGCGACCCGGCGCCCGTTCGCCGACATCCTCAAGGAAGCGCAGGACCTCGGCTACGCGGAGGCCGACCCCACGCTCGACATCGGCGGCGGTGACGCGGCCCACAAGCTCGCGATTCTGGTGAACCTCTGCTTCGGCACCACGGTCGACGTCCATGCGATCTCCACCGACGGCATCGACGTCGTCGATCCGATCGACCTCGGCTACGCCGAGAAGTTCGGCTACGTGATCAAGCCGCTCGTGATCGCGCGCGCCCACGGCGTGGAGGCCGACAGCCCGATCGAGGCGCGTGTCCACGCCGCGCTGATCCCGAACCACTGGCTACTCGCCGATGTCTCGGGAGCGAAGAACGCTGTCTACGTCCAGAGCTACGCGCTCGGGCCCTCGATGTACTACGGCGCCGGCGCCGGCATGTTGCCGACGGCGATGGCGGTCGTCTCGGACATGATCGAGATCAGCCGCAACATGTTCGCTCGCGCAGGAGCCCACGCACATCCTCGCCCGAGGCCGGTGGTGGCGCGGCCGCTCATCCCGCTCAGCGAGATCAAGACGCAGTACTACCTGCGGTTCGGCGTCTCCGATCAGCCCGGTGTCCTCGGTCAGCTGATGACGATCCTCGGCGCGCACGGCGTGTCGATCGCGCAGGTCGTGCAGGACGGCGCGCGCGGGTCGGTCGTCGCTCCGGCCGCTGGCCCGGTGTGGGTCGTCGTGCTGACCCACGTCGCGCGCGAGGGCGACGTCCGCGCGGCGCTCGCCGACATCGACCAGCTCCCGATGGTGCGCGAGCCCGCACGCGTCATCCGGATCGCCGGCTGATGAAGCACGAGATCCGCGTCATCTTTGGCGACACCGACCAGATGGGGGTCGTCTACTACGCCAACTACCTGCGGTTCTTCGAGAGCGCGCGCGCCGGCTACTGGCGCTCCCTCGGCCGCAGCTACAAGGACCTGGTCGCCTGGGGCATCGCGATCCCGGTCGTCGAGGCGCACTGCGACTACAAGCGCCCCGCGTACTACGAGGACGTCCTGATGATCGACGTCGACGTCAGCGAGATCAGGGCGGCGTCGATCCGCTTCGCGTACCGCGTCAATCGGGGCGAGGATCTCCTCGCGACCGGCTACACCCGGCACGCGGCGATCGGCACGGATGGCCGGCCGGTGCGGCTCCCGCCGCAGCTCGTGGCCTCCATCCCACCGCTCGTCTCACGCTGAGCGCGTTGCCTCCGGGCGCATCCCGGCGGTACACCTGCCGGCATGCAAGACCGCAATCTCGCCCTCGAAGTGGTCCGGATCACCGAGGCCGCGGCGCTCGCCTCGGCGCGCCTCATGGGACGCGGTGACCGCAAGCTCGCCGACCACGTCGCCGTCGAGGCGATGCGGCGCGCGTTCGACACGATCGACATCCGTGGCACCGTCGTGATCGGCGAGGGCGAGCGTGACGAGGCTCCGATGCTGTTCATCGGCGAGACGGTCGGCATGGGCTGGCAGACGGGCGAGAGCTCGCCGAAGGTCGACATCGCCGTCGACCCCCTCGAGGGCACGAACCTGTGCGCGACGGGCGCACCCGACGCGATCTGCGTGATCGCGATCGCGAACGAGGGCCAGTTCCTCAATGCCCCCGATACGTACATGCAGAAGATCGCGGTCGGCCCCGAGGCGCGCCACGTGATCGATCTCCGCGAGTCGGCGACCTGGAACCTCGAGCGGATCGCCAAGGCGAAGGGCAAGAAGGTCTCCGATTGCACTGCCGTCATTCTCGATCGCGATCGCCACGCGGATCTGATCGCCGAGGTCCGGCAGGCGGGGGCCCGGATCCGGCTGATCGGCGACGGCGACGTCTCTGGCGCGGTGATGACCGCGAACCCGGACTCCGGCATCGACGTTCTGTTCGGCACCGGCGGCGCCCCCGAGGGCGTGATCGCGGCGGCCGCATTGAAGTGCGTCGGCGGTGAGCTCCAGGGTCGCCTGCGATTCCGCAACGACGAGGAGCGCGCGCGCGCCAAGCGGATGGGCGTCAAGAGCGAGGACACGATCTACTCGACCGAGGATCTCGCGAAGGGCGACGTGATGTTCGCGGCGACCGGCGTCACCAAGGGCTATCTCCTCGAGGGCGTCCGGTTCTTCGGCGACAGCGCGAAGACCGAGTCGATCGTCATGCGCTCGAAGTCGGGCACGGTCCGCGTGATCAACGCGACCCACCACTTCAACACGAAGCCGAAGAACTCCTGGGCGACCGGCCTCGAGCCGTGAACATCACGGAAGGTTGAAGCTGAGCTTGCTCGTCTTGTTCGCCGTGATCGTGACCTTGCGGGTCACGGTCTCGCGCGTCGGGTTGCGAAACACCAACGTGTAGTTGCCGACGGGCAGCGCGAGGTCGGCGAACGGGGTCTCGCCGAGCCGCTTGCCGTTGTGGAACACGACGCTGTACGGCGTGGTCCGCACCGTCAGCTTGCCGATCGACGGGGCAGGGCGCGTGGTCGAGATCTTGCGGGTGAAGGCGATCTCCTGCACGAGGTCCGTCGACTTGAACAGCTCGACCGCGCGCGTCTCGTTCTGGTAGCCAACGAGCTCGGCGACGATCGTGTACGTGCCGGGCAGGAGGGCGAACTTCGCCGGGTCCGCGCGCGACTCGCCGCCGACGCGGACGGTCCCACCCACCGGCTTGGTCCGGACCTCGAGCACCGTCAGCTCGTCGGGCGCGTCGACCGGGATCGTCGGCAGGCGCGCGTCGTTACTGACCACGGCCACGGCCGCATCGACGACCGCGACCCCAAGGACGGCATCGGGCGCAGCGTCGGCGGAAACGGCGATCGCAACGCCGGCGTCACGCGGCGCGGCCTTGCCCGGCGAGCGTGCGGCGAGCGCGATCAGGAAGCTGACGACCGCGATTCCGAACAGGGCGCCGATCGCGAGCACGCGGTTCGGGATCCGGCGGCGCCGCGCCGGCCCGATCGTCGTCTCGGTCGGCATCGGCATCGGCACCGGCTTCGGAGGAGGCGCCACGATGCGGGTCGGAACGATCGCGCCACCTCCCGCGATCGGGATCCGGTACGCGCCGCTGCGCTCGGCCGTGTCGTTCATCGTGTCGGTGCCGAGAATCTGACTGTCCCCGTCCATCGTCTCGTCGATCGCGCGTGACCCTGGCTCGATCACGGTTGCCTCGTTCGCGGCGTCGGTCCCGGCCAGATCACCGGTCTGGTCGATCGAGATGGTCTCCGCGCTGTCGAGCATCTCCGCGTCGTCGAGGTCGCGCCGCGACGCGCGGATCAGCTCCTGTGGCGTGGTGACGAACGGCGTCGCCGGGATGGGCTTGGCCGCAGGCCTCTGTGTGATCTTCTCCGGCGGTGGCGTGACCGTGCCGACCGCGGTACCCGGCGAGGCGAGGGTGCCCGGAGACGCGTTCGTTCCCGGGGCGGCGAGCGTGCCGCCGACCACGCGCGTGCCGATCGAGACGCCAGGAATCGCCGCGTGCTGCCCGGTCCCCTCGCGCGCGAACCGCTGGCGAACCCACGACCCGATCTGCATCGGGGTCGCGAGCTCGGGTGACGACTTGATGAACGCCTCGAGGGCCTGCGCGAAGTCCATCGCCGTCGCGCGGACCTCGCGCCGCGTCTGCAGCGCCCAGGTCAGCGCCTTCGCGAGCGCGGGCGGCGTGTGCGGCGCGGCGACGGAGATCGGTGGCAGCTTGCCGTCGCGGATCGCGCGCATCGCCTCGATCGCATCACCGCGCCCGACGATCGTCTTGCCGGTCAACAGCTCCCACATCACGATCGCGAGGGAAAACACGTCGCTGCGGCCGTCGAGCGGCGCGGCGATCGTCTGCTCGGGCGACATGTAGGCGTACTTGCCTTTGACCTGGCCGGGGTTGGTCAGCTCGTTGCCGAGCGCGACCGCTTTCGCGATGCCGAAGTCGCACAGCTTCACGACGCCGTCGAACGACACCATGATGTTGGCGGGCGAGACGTCGCGATGGACGAGACCGAGTGGCTGCCCACTCGCGTTGCGAAGCTCGTGCGCGTAGTGCAGCGC
>JAYUYE010000881.1:0-3163 GCA_043752985.1 Myxococcales bacterium | reverse complement strand
GCCGGTCGCGCAGTACCCGGCCATCGCACCGCCTGCGATCAGCGTCACCGCTTCGTATCCCGGCGCTTCGGCGCGCACGCTCGAGGAGACGGTCACCCAGGTGATCGAGCAGCGGATGACCGGGCTCGATGGCTTGCGCTACATCTCGTCGTCAAGTGATGCGACTGGCACGGCCTCCGTCGAGCTGACGTTCGAGCCAGGCACGAACCCCGACATCGCGCAGGTCCAGGTCCAGAACAAGCTCCAGCTCGCGATGCCGCAGCTTCCACAAGAGGTCCAGCGCCAGGGTGTGCGCGTTGCGAAGAGCAATCGCAACTTCCTCATGATCGCGGCGTTCGTGTCGACGGATGGCAGCATGAAGCGCAACGACATCTCTGACTACGTCGCGTCGACGCTTCAGGATCCGCTGTCGCGCGTGCCGGGCGTCGGTGATCTCCAGGTGTTCGGCACGCAGTACGCGATGCGGATCTGGCTCAACCCCGACAAGCTGACCGCGTTCCACCTGACCACGACCGACGTCCAGCAAGCCGTGCAGGCGCAGAACGCGCAGGTCTCCGCGGGACAGTTTGGCGGCGCGCCGTCGGTGGCGGGTCAGCAGCTCAACGCAACGATCACGGCGCAGACCCGCCTGCAGACACCCGAGCAGTTTGAGAACGTCCTCCTGCGGGTCAACCCGAACGGGTCGCAGGTCACCCTCGGCGACGTTGCGCGGATCGAGCTCACCGGTGAGAGCTTCGAGGTCGAGAGCTATTATAACGGCGCGCCGACGTCCGGTGCAGGCATCCGGCTTGCGGTCGGTGCGAATGCACTCCAGACGTCCGCTGCAGTGAAGCAGCGACTCGCGGAGCTGCAGCCCGGGTTCCCGCCAGGGATCGAGGTCCGCTACCCCGTCGACACCACTCCGTTCGTGAAGATCTCGATCGAGGAGGTCGTGATCACCCTCGTCGAGGCGATCGGGCTCGTGTTCCTCGTGATGCTGCTGTTCCTCCAGAGCATCCGCGCGACGCTGATCCCCACGCTCGCCGTGCCGGTCGTGCTGCTCGGCACGTTCGGCGTGCTGTCCGTGTTCGGCTACAGCATCAACACGCTGACCATGTTCGGCATGGTGCTCGCGATCGGGCTGCTCGTCGATGATGCGATCGTCGTCGTCGAGAACGTCGAGCGAATCATGCACGAGGAGAACCTCCCTCCGAAGGAAGCGACCAAGAAGTCGATGCAGCAGATCACCGGCGCGCTCGTCGGGATCGCGCTGGTCCTCGCGGCGGTGTTCCTGCCGATGGCGTTCTTCCCGGGCTCGGTCGGTGTGATCTACCGACAGTTCGCGATCACGATCGTCTCGGCGATGGCGCTCTCTGTGTTCGTCGCATTGACGCTGACGCCAGCGCTGTGCGGCACGATCCTCAAGGCGGGTCACACACGCGCGAAGCGCGGCCCGTTCGCGTGGTTCAACCGGGCGTACGGCGCGACCGAGAATGGCTATGCGCGCGCGGTCGGCGTGGCGGTGCGGCGCAAGCTGCCCGCGATGATCCTGTTCCTCCTGCTGATCGGCGGGCTGCTGTTCTCGTATCGCAAGATGCCGGGCGGATTCCTGCCGGAAGAGGATCAGGGCCTGTTCAACGTGCAGGTGCTGACGCCACCCGGCAGCACGCAGCAACAGACCCGCGCGGTGATGGAGCGGGTCACGAACCACCTCCTCGAGGTCGAGAAGGATGCCGTCTCCGAAGTCATGGCGATCACCGGCTTCGGCTTCGGCGGTCGTGGCCAGAACTCGGGCCTCGCGTTCGTCAAGCTGCGTCCGTGGGACGAGCGCACGGACGAGAAGCTCAAGTCGAGTGCGGTCGTGCGCCGGCTCGGCGGCGCGTTCGCGCAATACAAAGATGCACTCGTCTTCGCATTCGCACCGCCTGCGATCAGCGAGCTCGGCAACGTCGGGGGCTTGCAGATGCAGCTCGAGGATCGTGGAGGGCTCGGTCACGAGGGCCTGATCGCAGCGCGCGATCAGCTGCTCGCTCTCGGGCAGAAGCATCCTGCGTTGACCAAGGTCCGGCAGGGCGGGCTCGAGGATCGTCCCGAGTACAAGATCGACGTCGATCAGCAGCGTGCCGCGGCGCTCGGACTCTCGCTCGCGGAGATCAACGCGACGCTGTCCGCGACCTGGGGCGGCACGTACATCAACGACTTCATCGACAACGGTCGCACCAAGCGCGTCTACATGCAGGCCGACGCGCCGTACCGCATGCAGCCCGACGATCTCGGACGCTGGTACGTGCGCAACCGAAGCGGCGAGATGGTCCCGTTCAGCGCATTCGCGACAGGACGCTGGACGTACGGCTCGCCCAAGCTCGATCGGTTTAACGGATTCCCCACGATCGCGATCCAGTGCGAGCCTGCGCCGGGCTACAGCTCCGGCGACGCCATGGCAGCGCTCGAACAGCTCGTCGATCAGCTGCCCGAGGGCGTCGGCTTGGACTGGTCCGGGCTCGCGTACGAGGCGCGCACGGCGGGCTCCAACGCCTGGGCGCTGTACGCGCTGTCGCTGCTCGTCGTGTTCCTCTGCCTCGCGGCGCTGTACGAGAGCTGGTCGATCCCGGTCATGGTCATGCTCGTCGTGCCGCTCGGCGTGCTCGGCGCTGTCCTGGCAACGTGGCTCGGCGGCCAGGCGAACGATGTCTACTTCCAGGTCGGCCTGCTCGCGACGATCGGCCTGTCGGCGAAGAACGCGATCCTGATCGTGGAGTTCGCGAAGGAGCTCGTCGAGAAGGGCGAGTCACCGGTCGAGGCGGCTGTCCGCGCAGCACGGATGCGTCTGCGTCCGATCATCATGACGTCCCTCGCGTTCGTCCTCGGCGTGACCCCGCTCGCGATCTCGAGTGGAGCGGGTGCCGGAGCTCAGAACGCGATCGGGTTCGCGGTGATCGGCGGCGTCGTCGCGGCGACCGTGCTCGGCGTGCTGTTCGTGCCTGTGTTCTTCGTGCTGATCATCCGCCGCCGCAAAGTTTTGGTGGCCTCGGATCCGGCGGTGTCGGTGGGGCCCCATGCGTGAACGCGCGCTCCTCTTCGTGTTTGCTGCCGGCTGCACGCTGACGCCGGCCTACGAGCGGCCAACGCTACCCGTGGCCAACGAGTACGCGGATGGTGGAGGGCAGGGCCTCGCGGCTGCGGA
>JAYUYE010000880.1:0-3165 GCA_043752985.1 Myxococcales bacterium | reverse complement strand
CCGACCGGCTTGTGCGACAGGATCTCGAGTGCCACACACGCGTCGGTCATCACCTGCGTGCCGCAAAACACGTGAGTGCGGGAGAACTTGGCGTCATCGCCGGCCCCTCCGCCCGCGAACTCGTAGGCACCACCTGTCGCGACCGTCAGCTGCTCGATCAGCTCATCGGCGTGACCGGCAAGTGCGTCGGTCATGACGAGGGCGGTGCGGTGCTCGAAGTCGTGGGTGCGCATGCCCGAGAAGGCAGACGCTACCTGCTCGGCGGCAGCGGTTCGGTCCTTGCTGACCTGCATGCCGAATCCAGCGGCGAACCGCATCTCGCTCGAGCGGACCGCGAGCGCGCACGCGGAGCCCTCGCCTCGTCGTGTCCCGGTGAACTCGCCAGCGGACGACGCGCCGACCATGACGCCTGGCTGGCAGGTCTCGCGCAGCGCGTGAAGGAGCGCCAGGTGATCGAATTCGCCCGACGCGAACACGACCACGGCGTCTGGCCGATCGGCCATGGCGACTCGAATCTGCCGTCCCAGATCCTGGCCGGCCGCCGCGCTGTCCTTCTCCGTGGTGAACACAGCCGCGGTCTGCGTGGGCATGAAGCTGGATGCCGACGCAAAAGATGCGCCGTCGTCCGTTCAGCAAGAATCACGTGTTACCCCGGTATTGCCCGCGCCGCGCCGCTCGATGTGCGCCTGCGCTCGGCGTCGGGACGTGCGTCGGTGCAGCAGCGTGATGGCGCCTCGATCCTCCCAACGGCCGAATCTCTCTCTTGACCCCGGACCGTCGGATCGGCTCAATCGTGGCATGGCTCGTCTGCTCGCCGTGCTCGCTGTCGTGCTCGCTGCATGCGGGGGCGAGGACGACCCGATCGCGCTGGTGATCGAGTCGCCGGCGCCGGGTGCGGAGGTCACGCGCGACGGTCTCGATGCGCTCGGTGGACTGGTGGCCAGTGTCGCGGTGGACGTCGACGTGGCCGGCTCGCCGGCGCGCGTGGGCGTCTCGATCGGCGAGGTCGCGGTCGGCGATCTCGACGCGGTCGGGATCGCGATCGCGAGCATCGCCGCACCCGGCCCCGCCACCCTGACCGCGACCGCCTTCGATGCGGATGGCGGTGTGCTTGCGACGGCGTCGGTCGATATTGTCGTCGTCGATCCCGTACTCGCCGACTGCCACGCGTGGCTCGACCTCTACCAGGTCGACTACACCGTCGGTCCCACCGCCCGCGGCGTCACGGATCCCGTGACGGCGACCGTGCCAATCAACGGCGTGCCGTTCCGCAGTGGCGGCGCTGCACGCACCAAGATGTTCGCCGACTGCTCGCTGATCAAGTCACTCGCGGAGGCGGCATCGGTGTGGCGCGCCCGCAAGATCGTCGAGGTCACCGATCTCGGCGTCTACAACTACCGCTGCATCAACAACTCCGGCACGCCGCCGAACTGCACCATCGGCCTCTCGGAGCACTCGTTCGGCAACGCGATCGATCTCGCGATCTTCAAGGACGCGGACGGCATGACGTACTCGGTCAAGGACGACTGGGTGATCGATCCGTCGCCGTACAAGACGTGCACGGATCCGACCGTGCCCGGCAAGGACGCGTTCATGCACGAGATGATCTGCGCGATCAAGGCGCGCGGAATCTGGAACATCGTGCTGACGCCGAACTACAACTCGCTGCACCGCGATCACTTCCACGTCGACCTCACCGAGGGCGCGAACACGATCAAGGGCCCGCCCGCTCCTACGGAGTGAACGCGTCGAACGTCGCCACCGCGCCGAACGCTTGCTTGTTCGCTCCGCCCGGAACGTAGAGGCTCCGGCCGATCACGGCGGCGCCCATGCCGTGACGCGGTGAGGTCATCGGCGTCAGCGTCTCCCAGGTGTTGGTCGCCGGCGTGTAGGCCTCGACCTCGGCGAACACCCCGGAGCTCGTCGCCGGATTGCCCTCACCACCGACGACGATGATTCGCTCGCCGATCACTCCGCATGCGGTCCCGCCGCGCGGCGTCGGCATCGGAGCCCGCGTCGCCCATGTGCCACCGGGCGTGTACTCCTCGACCGATCCGGTGCGGGCGTTGATGTTCCCTGCGCGCCCGCCGATCACGTAGAGCTTGCCGCCGATCACGCCGCCACACCCGTGGTCGCGGACGCCGGGGAGTGCCGGTAGCGCCGTCCAGGTCCCGGTCGTGGTCTCGAACGCAGAGACGTCCGCGACCGCGCCGTTACGCAGCCCGCCGGCCAGATAGATCGTCGTTCCGATCGTGCCCGCGACGGATGCACCGCGCTCGGTGCCGGCTGGCATCCTGGAATGAAAGCTCCACGTGCCCGGCGAGCTCGTCTCGAACGACCACACGTCGCCGATCGAGGTGAAATTGATCGTCTGCATCGATCCGGTAATCCAGATCATCGTGCCCACCACCGTCGCGTTGATGTGGTGCAGCGCTTGCGGCAGCCCCGGACCGTCGGACCACGTACACAGCTTCGTGTCGAACACCTGGACCCTGGGCAGGACCGTGACGTTGTCGTCGAACCCGCCGAGGACGTAGACCTTGTCGCCGATCGCGACGGTCGCGGTCTCCTGGGTCGGGCCGTGCGCGAGCGCGGGCATCGAGCTCCAGCCGGGCCCCGCCAAACAGCTCGCGGCGCCCTCTCCCCCGCCCCCATCCGTGGCGGCATCGAACGACGCGGGAGCGTCGTCGCCGCAACCCACGATCGCTACGAGCAGCAGGCGGCGCATTCGACATCGTGCCCGAGCGACCCTCGGCGGAGGCTGCATTCCGCTATCATGGCGCTATATCCGTCTTGACAGAGCGTCCGCTATAACGGAGGCTCCCTGTATGTCGCGTCTGGTTCGGACCCTTCCCCTCGTCGCTCTCGCCACCGCTGCCCTCGGCGCCGGAGCAAGCTGTTCGACGGAGCCGAAGAACACGGCCAGCTCCAAGGAGGTCAAGCTCCTCAACGTCTCGTACGACCCGACCCGCGAGCTCTACACCGCGGTCAACGCGGCGTTCGCGAAGCAGTGGGAAGCCAGGACCGGTCAGAAGGTCACGATCGAGCAATCGCACGGCGGCTCGGGCAAGCAGGCCCGCGCGGTGATCGATGGCCTCGAGGCGGATGTCGTGACCCTCGCTCTCGCGTACGACGTCGACGCGATCGTCAAGGCGGGGCTCATCA
>JAYUYE010000879.1:0-3167 GCA_043752985.1 Myxococcales bacterium | reverse complement strand
ATCGGCCCCGACCCAGCGTCCTTGGTAGGCGCCACCCACCCGGACGGCGCCCCGTGGTGCGCGACCCCGAGGCGGATCCGGCGGGTCATGAACGAAGGCACGAGCTTCGGGACAGCCTTGCCGAATGTCATTGCTCCACCCTAGGTGCGGGCGATCCGGTCGCGCAACTTTGAGACAGGTCGAGGAGATCTCTCCCGCCTCCAAGGTATGGGAAGATGACACCGGGGATGAGCGCGTTCCACGTTTACGTCGAGTCGCCGGTTGACCGGACTCCGGCAGGTATCGAGCGGCTCGCGGTTGCCATCTCGAAGAAGTACGGACTCCCGATCCCCGATCTGGTCAAGCGAATGACCGCGGGTCGGTTCCGCGTGAAGGCGAATGTCGACGCTGCGACCGCCGATGCGTACGCGCGCGCGCTCGAGGAAGTCGGCGCACGCGTCAAGGTCGAGGAGGTGCGGCCGACCGCGCCGAGCTTGCCGGTGATCCCGGCCGAAGCCGCTGCGAAGCCGGCTGCCCCGCCTGTCGCGGCGGAACCTCGCAAGAAGGCGCCGACCATGCCGGGCGACAAGCCATCGCGCGGCGGTCGCTACTCGGTCTCGCCGCCGGCGTCGTCGTCGCGCACGGCGGTGCCGGGCGCGCGCTCGAAGACGCCGAGTGCGGAACAACGGCTGCCCGCAGCGAGCAGCGGCCCACCCCGCGAGGCGCACGAGCGCTCGCAGCTGATGCCGCCGTCGCGTGCGTCTGCTCCGTCGCTGCCGCCTGCCACGGTGAAACCGCCGGTCGACGAGATCGATCCGTTCGGCGATCTCGAGCTGTCCGCGCCGACAGGCACGGGACGCGCTGCGACGTCCTCGTTGCCGCCGGCGAATGCTCCGCGCCCGGCGACGTCCTCGTTGCCGCCTGCGAATGCTCCGCGCCCGGCGACATCGTCGCTACCTCCGGTGAATGCGTCGCCGCCGGCGAATGTGCCGCGCGCGTCGAACCCCGCGTACCAAAGCGGGCTCTCGGCCGCGTACTCGAAGCAGATACCGGTCCCGTCGGATCTCGGTGCACTCGGCGAGGACGCGCTGTCGCTGTCGTCGCTCGACGGGGTCGATGCGAGCGGTGGCGACAGCTCGTTCGTTGCGCCCTCGCCGGGCATGCCGGCGAGCATCGGGCCTCCACCGGAGCCGGCATCGCCGGTGAAGTTCGCGTCGAAGCCGAACAGCGCACCCGTGGTGGCGAGGCCAGCAACTCCGGTGCCGTTCGATATGTTCGCGCCGCCCGACGCCGAGGAGGCAGAGCAGATCGTCAACCTCGCGCCCTCCGAGGCGCGGCCGGAACCGAAGCCCGCGCAGACGCCGGCGCTGGGCGTACCGAAGACGCTGCGCAAGCCGCCGGTGCAAGGCGTGACGATGGGCGGTGTCGCCGTTCCCGAGACGCCCCGCTCGCGGATCATCGCGGGCGTCGTGCTCGCGATCTTGATCGGGTTCCTCCCCGCGCACCTGATCGCGTCGATTCGCGAGACCAGCGCGTTCCAGAAGATCGATGATCAGATCACGGCAACGCAGGCGGCGGCGGACACGCCGGAGATGTACGCGACGCTCGACGCCTTCCGTGCCGCACAGCTCGATCGCAAGGAGAGCGAGCGCCGCTCGATCGCGCTGACCTCCATGCTGATCTGGGCGGTCGTCGCCGCGGGCGTTGGTTACCTCTGGTTCCGGCGAATCCCGTGGGACCGCACCCCGCGCTGATCAGTCTTCGTCTTCTTGTTCGCCGTCGTCGGACTTCTTCGGGCGGTTCATCCGCTCGAGCGCATCGGCCGCGGCCTCTTGATCGCGGAGCCCGGCTTCCTTCTTCTCGCGCTGGACCGTGACGTACCAGGACACGAGGATCGACAGGTTGTAGAGCACGATCATCGGCGCAGCCATCAGGATCTGCGAGACGACATCGGGCGACGGCGTGAGGATCGCGCCGATGATGAACGCGAGCACGACGAACCAGCGGTTGAACTTCCACAACCCGCGATGCGTCACCATGCCGATCATCGACAGGAAGAAGATCAGGAGCGGCATCTCGAACACCGCACCGAACGCCAGCATCATGTCGCGCGTCAGATCCAGGTAGCCCTGGAGCATCAGCGTCGGTGCGTGCTTCTCGCTCGAGTAGTCGAGGAGAAACTTGTACATCTGGCCGAGCACGAGCTCGTAGCAGAACAGCGCGCCGCTGACGAAGAACACCGCGGAGAAGATCGCGAAGAACACGCCCATCTTGCGCTCGCGCTTGTAGAGGCCGGGCGCGATGAACCGCCAGATTTGATAGAAGATGAACGGCGACGCGAGGAAGATTCCCGCCCACAGCGCGACGGACATGTTGACCCAGAACGGCTCGGTCAACGTCGCGAAGCTCATCTTGAACACGCCGAGCTTCGGGTTCGTGGCCCACGCGCGTGCGACCGGAGCTTCGAGCCAGTCGTAGATCTCCTGTGCGAAGTAGAAGCAGACGCCGAACGCCAGCACGAAGGCGATCGCCGCATTGCGTACGCG
This sequence comes from Myxococcales bacterium, assembly GCA_043752985.1. Classification (GTDB taxonomy): domain Bacteria; phylum Myxococcota_A; class Polyangia; order Haliangiales; family Haliangiaceae; genus JABFXX01. The sequence continues at coordinate 642 of JAYUYE010000879.1, read as the reverse complement.
ATCTCGCAGCTCCTTGAGGTGCGAGAGAAACGGCATCCGGCTCTCTTCGAGGTCCGCGTCGGGTGCGGGCTCGGCGGCGGACTGTGCGCGTGCGGGACTAGCCATGCTTCGGCTCGGAGCCCTTGGCAACCGTGCCCTCGGCGGGCCGGATCAGAGAACCGAGGTCCTCGTCGCCACCTTCGACGACGTCTGGATCGGCCTCGCCGGCGCGCGCCGGAAGCGTGACCGTTGAAACGACCGCGAGATCGGCGGGCGTGGCCGCGGGCTCGACCGTGGCTGGCTCACCGGTGGTCAGCACGGGCTCGGGCAGGGCGGGCTGCGGTGCGGCCTCGGTCGAGGCGACCGGTGGCCGCGGCTTGATCGGCTTGGGCCGGACTGGCGCCTCGTCACCGCGGAGCGCGCTCTTGAGATCGCGGATCGCGCCGCCGATCTGCTCGTCACCCTCGATCTGGTTCTGCAGCGCCCGCGACTGCTTCTTGATGTCGCGGATTCCCTTGCTGATTGTCTTCGCCGCTTGCGGCAGCTTGTCGGGCCCGAGGAACAGGAGTGCAACGATCAAGATCACGATGATCTCCGTGCCGCCCATGCCGAACATCGCCGCAGCATACCACCCGAACGGCAGAGTGACTCGCAGCCCCGGGG
>JAYUYE010000878.1:0-7843 GCA_043752985.1 Myxococcales bacterium | reverse complement strand
CTCGCGTGTGGCTTCGTCGGCCACGGGTTCATGATGGCGCCGATCGTCGGCAAGCTCTACGCCGAGATGCTCACGGGCGGCGCCCCGCACGAGATCTTCGAACGGTACACGCTGACGCGGTTCCGCGACGGTAGCGGCGCCCACCAGGAGAAGGAAGACTTCAACATCGGGTAACCTCGGGGCCGATGGTGGATGCCGCCCGGCCGGGTACCGGTGCTCTGCGACTGCCGATCCCACCTCTCAGAGGAAGGTAGCCCCGCATGAGCCGCTCCAAGCTGCGCGTTCCGATGTTCCTGAAGTTCCTGTTCGCGTGTCTCATGCTCGCGGGCCTGCTGATCTTCGGCGGCACCATGGTGGTCAAGAAGGAGTCCCAGTTCCGCAATCGCGGCAACTTCCTCGTCAAGCATCTCCGGCGCTACGAGTTCTATCAGGAGCGAGTTGGTCGCGGCATGACCGGCACGGCCGAGTTCCTCGCGGGCGACCCGGCACTCCGCGCGGCTCTTGCAGGTGCGGGGCAAGGTGCCGCGCTCCCCGGGCCGCCGCCGGGCACGCCACCTTCGGCTACGCCCGCACAGCCGGCCACCGCGCCCGGTGCAGATGCTGCAACCACGACGACCAGCGAGTTGCCAGGTCTCGCGGCGATCGCCCGCTCGATGATGGAGCGGTTGTCGTCGAAGAACAACGTGCAGCCCGACCTGTTCCTGATCTTTAACTCGAGCGGCAAGCTGCTGTGGTCGTCGCCAGGCGCGCAGATCGACTCGCGATCTACCTCGTCGATCGGCGGCATCGAGAAGGCGCGGACGGGCAGCACCTTCGCCCATCGGATCCAGGTCATCGACGCTGTGGCGTACCAGATCACGGCGCTGCCCGTGCGCGCACCCGGCAGCGATCAGGTCATCGGCGGCGTGCTCCTCGGAGTGAAGCTGCAGCGCCTGGTCCAGGAGTATGCGGAGCAGACCGACGATCAGAGCGACTTGCGCTATCGCCCAACGCTCGTCGATGGTGCCACCGTCCTGGCGACGGCGCTCCCCGGCGACGTCGCGGACATCGCGCGTGCAATTCAACCCGACAAGCTGGTCCAGGTGACCGTTGGTGAGGACACGCGAACCGTGATCCGGCTCAAGGACAATGACTACGACTTCTATTTCGAGGACATCGACGGCTACAAGAACGCCGACGCAGCCAAGGTCGGGAAGTTGTTCATCACGCGAAGCCGCGCGCAGGTTCGCGATCCCGCCAGCAAGCTGCCGTGGGCGGAGATCGGGGTCGGCATTGCGCTCTCGCTGCTGATCGCGACCGGGCTGGCGTTCTGGGTGACTCGACCGATCAAGCAGATGGTGAAGCAATCGCGCGACCTGCTCGCGGGCGACACCGACCTGACCCAGCGCATCGTCGTCACCTCGATGGACGAAACCGCCGACCTCGCCGACAACATCAACCAGGTATTCGCGCGCGTCCATCAGCTCGCGAGTGGCGTCCAGTCCGCTGCCTTTCAGGTCGGTGCTTCCAGCGCGGAGATCAGCGCTGCATCGCGCGAGATGCTGGGCGGCCTAAAGGACCAGACACTGAAGATCGAGAGCTCGACAACGGCGGTCACCGAGCTGTCCGCGTCGATCCAGCAGGTCGCCGGCAATGCAGCGGAGGCGACGCAAGTCGCGGAGCAGTCGAGTACGGCGGTCAACTCCGCGGTTCAGCGTATGGAGCAGATCCGCAGGGCCGTCGACGATGCTGCAGAGAAGATGCGCGAGCTCGGGGAGAGCAGCAAACGGATCGGCAATATCGTCGAGGTGATCCGGCAGATCAGCGAGCAGACCTCGATGCTGGCCCTCAATGCCTCGATCGAAGCGGCCCACGCCGGTGAACAGGGCCGAGGCTTCGCCGTGGTCGCCGACGAGGTGTCATCGCTCGCGCGCCGTGTCGGCCAGTCGGCAAAGGACATCGAGGCGCTGATCCAGACCGTCAAGGAGCAGACACACGCCGCGATCGCCTCGATGGAGGTCGGAACGCGACAGGTTAGCGACGGCTCCGCCCTGGTGACCGCGACGCTGACCGGCCTCGGTCAACTCGTGGCCGTGGTCAAGGACACTGCGACGGCGGTGCAGGAGCAAGCGATGGTCTCCGACGAGATCGCGCGCAACATGGACGCGGTCCGGCACATCGCGACCGAAGTGCTCTCGGGCTCCGAGGAGTCGGTCGTCCAGGCCGAACGTTTGCACGAGCTCGCGTTCGAGCTCGAGGAGTCGATCGGCGGCTTCAACCTCGACGGCAGCAAGCTCGCGAAGCGTACAAACCCGCCACCGGCACCGCCATCGCGGACGCTCGGCGCGGGCAGAGTAGCGAAGCGGGCAAAGCCGGCGACCTCCGACCGGGCTGACGAGAGCGAGCGAACGCTCGCGAGCGGGACCAGGAACGTTGATTGATCCGTGCCGCTGGCCGCTGACATCGTCGCTCGCGTGTCGCGCCGGCTCGTCGAGCACGCGGGGCTCGAGCTCCCCGCGTGGGTGGTCGAGGCGCGTACGCTCGCGCGGATCGCGGCACTCGCGGTCACGCCCGAAGCGTACGTCGAGCTGATCGCGACGGCGCGCGGTGCGAGCGAGCTACGTGAGCTGGTCGAGATCGTGCGCGTCGGCGAGAGCAGCTTGTTCCGGCATCGCTCGCAGATCGCCGCGCTGGCGGACGTCGTGGCACCGGCGCTGCGCGCTCGCGGCCGGCGCACCGTGCGGGTGTGGAGCGCGGGCTGCGCGTCGGGCGAGGAGCCATACACGCTCGCGCTCGTGCTCGCGCGCGCTCTACCCGCTCACTCGATCACGATCATCGCGACCGACGTCAGCGACGATGCGCTCGAGGCTGCGCAGCGTGCAACCTACCCGAGCGCCGAGCTCGCGGACGTTCCCGAGGAGTATCGCGAGTCATTCTCCGTCGAGGGCGACCGCGTGCGTGTGCGCTCCGCGATCACCCAGCTCGTGCGGTTCGAGCGCGCCAACCTGCTCGAGGCCCCCCCGCCGCGCAGCTGCGATGTCGTGTGGTGCCGCAACGTTCTGATCTACTTCTCCGTCGAGGCACGCCGCCGTGCGATCGAGCGGCTGGTAGCCGCCACGGTGCCTGGTGGCTACATGTTCGTCGGTTACAGCGAGTCGCTGCGCGAAATCACGGAGCTCGACGCGCAGCGTGCTGGGGACGCGGTGTTCTATGTCAAGCGCGGCGACTGGAGCGCTGCCGGGCGCACGCCAGTACCCGAGCCGGTCGCGCGCGAGAAGACGGAGCCCGGCATGGCGGTACCGCGGATGGCTGCGCCGATGCGCTCGGCTGCGGCACCTGGCACGAACCAGGTCGGCGTCGCGCCGCTCTCTCGCACCGCAACGCAACCCGCCCTGCCGCGACCGACCGGTGCAGACGCACGCCGCACGCCGCGCCAGGGTGTTCCGCTGATCGAGACGAACGGCATCGCCCCCGGCGGCGTCCCCCTGATCGACAAGACCGACGAGACCGTCCTCACCCTGACCGGCGCGCCTGCCGCTGCAGAGGTCCAGAACCTGCTCGGCGAACGACTCGCGATCGGTGGTCTGCGGCGGCTGACGATCGATCTCGATGCCGCCGTGATGCTCGAGGACGAACTAGCACTCGTGATCCGGCGGGCCTGCGCGGCTGCTCGCGGAGCCGGTGTCGATATCGTGATCCGCGCCACCCGCACGGGCGCGAAGCGCTGGGTATCGCGGCACGGGCTCGACGAGGTGTCGACGTGAGCGCGACCGCGGGCCTCGAGCTGTGGCATGTGTTCGTCACCACCGGTGGCGCAGATGCGAGCGCACTCGCTGCCGCGCTCGGCGATCCACGATCCGCGGAGAAGGTTCCGGCCGAGCAGCTCGGCGGTCTCGGTCAGATCGCGTTCCGGCTCGGTCTCTCGAGCCTGCTGATCGGCGCGGAGGAGCTCGGCCGCCTGGCGCTGGCGATCGAACGCTCGTTCGGCCGCGACAAGCTCGAAGGAGCCGCGTGGGACTCCATCTCGGCGGCGATCGTCACCTTGCACGACGCGTTCGATCAGCTCGCTCACGCGGACAAGTCCGGCGCACGTGTCGAGAACCTCCCGCTCGCCGAGCGCATCGAGACGCTCTCCGCCCTGACGAGTGGCGGAGGCGTAGTGGTGGCACCTCGCACATTCACGCCGGCGTCCGCGAGCGCGCCGATCGCCGTGGTTGGCGGCGGACCGAGCTTCACCTGGGTTCCGACCGTCGACGATGACATGATCGAGCTGTTCTTCGACGAAGCAACGGAGCGCGTCGAAGCTCTCGCCGGCAAGCTCGTCGAGATCGAGCGCCGTCCCGATGACAGCGAGCTGCTGCGCGACGTGTTCCGGGACATGCACACCGTGAAAGGCAGCTCCGCGATGGTCGGCCTCGCACCGGTCAATCAGCTCGCGCACGCCGCCGAGGATCTCGTCGGCCAGATCCGAGATTCGGGGCGCGCCGCCGACGGCCCTGTGGTCGACGCGCTGCTCGCCGCGCTCGATGCGCTGCGCGACATGCTTGCCCAGGCGCGGGCACGAATCGCGGTCACGGTCGACCCCGCGCCGGTCGTCGCTCGCCTTCGCAATCCGGGGGCGCCCATGACCGCCACGCCGCGCGTTGCGGTTACCGCTGTCCCCACCGCGGCCACCCCGCACGCCGGTGCCGACGCGCGCGCGACGATCCGCGTCGACTTCGACAAACTCGATCGGCTGATGAACCTCGTCGGTGAGCTCGTGCTCGGGCGGGACGATCTGCGCGGTGCCGTTGCATCGCTCGGCTCGATCACGGCGGAGCTCGCGGCGGACCGCGGCGTCGCGCGCAAAGTCGCTCAAGCACGTACCGCCACGGCTGGCAGCGAGCGTGGACTCGACACGTTGAGCGAGGAGCTCTCGCGCGTCGAGCGCGTACTGTCCGATGTCACGAACGAGCTCGACCACGGCACCGATCGCCTCGACGCGATCTCCGACGAGCTGCGCGAGCAGGTGATGCGCCTCCGCATGGTTCCGGTCACCGGCATCTTCCGCAAGCACGTGCGGACCGTGCGCGACCTCGCCGCGAGCCTTGGCAAGCGCGCGCGGCTCGAATTGATCGGCGAGGACACCGAGCTCGACAAGCTCCTCGTCGAGGCCGTCGACGAGCCGCTGATGCACCTCATCCGCAATGCCGTCGATCACGGCCTCGAGCTCCCCGACGTCCGGACCGCCGCCGGCAAGTCCGCCGAAGGAGTGGTCCGGCTGGCTGCATCGCATCGCGGCAACCAGGTCGAGATCCGGGTCAGCGATGACGGCAAGGGCCTCGACCCCGACAAGCTGCGCGCGAAGGCCGTCGAGAAGGGCCTGATCACGCGTGACGAGGCCGAGGCGATGGACGATCGTACGGCGCGCGGAATCATCTTCCGTGCCGGGTTCTCGACGGCGGCTACCGTCAGCGAGGTCTCGGGACGCGGCGTCGGCATGGATGTCGTTCGCCAGACCATCGTCACGCGACTCAAGGGATCGATCGAGGTCGAGTCCACCCCCGGCCAAGGAAGCGCCTTCGTGCTCAAACTGCCGCTCACGCTCGCGATCATCCAGGTCATCGTTGCTCGAGCCGGCGGGGAGACCTTCGCGATTCCGCTCGATGTCGTGCAGCGTGTGCTCACGATCACCCCCGACCAGATCGAGCTGATCGGCGACCGAGAGGTCTGCGTCGTGCGCGGCAAGCACGTGCCGATGATCCGGCTCGAGCACGTACTCGAGCTCAACGACGGCCGCGACGGAACGGAGCTCCAGCTTGTCCTGATCGAGAACGCAGGCGGGACCTATGCGCTCGTCTGCGATCAGCTGCTCGGCAAACGCGAGATCGTGATCAAGTCACTAGGCCGTCTGCTGACCCGCGTGCCGTGCGTCGCCGGTGCCACGCTGCTCGCCGATCGCGTCGCGCTGATCCTCGATGTCCCTCAGCTGGTGGCGCGCGCGCTCGAGCAGCCAACGAATGCTCGCCGCGGGCCGCGAACGCAGAAGTCAGTGGCGATGGGCTCGCACATCCTCCTCGTCGAGGACGGCGATATCGTCCGCGAAGCGCTGCGCCGCCTCCTCGTCGATGCGGGCTACATGGTGACCACCGCGTTCGATGGCGCCAACGGGCTCGAGCTCGCAAAGACCCGCCGCTTCGATCTGATCTCGACCGACGTCGTGATGCCGAACATGGACGGGTACGAGCTGACCCGGGCGCTGCGGGCGATGCCCGAGTACGCGGAGACGCCGATCGTGATGGTCACCAGCATGGGCGAGCGGATCGATCGCGTGCGCGGGTTCGACGCCGGCGTCGACGACTACATCACGAAGCCGCATGACCGGACCCAGCTGCTCAAGGTCGTACGCAAGCTGCTCGGCCACGCCGCGACCGAGGAGACAACGTCATGAACGTCGTCATCGTCTCTGATGAGCCGGTGCTCGCTGCGCTGGCGCGCCGACCGCTCGAGCCGCTGGGTCACATCGTCACCGCGGTGTCATCAGTCGCCGAGCTCGAAGCGCGATTCCACGAGATCGCGCCCCATGCCGCACTTCTGCCCCGCCGGCTACCGGATCGCAGCCTCGCGGAGACCGTCGCGATGCTGCGCGCCGCGAAGGAACCCGTCGCTGCCGTGATCGTCGGTCTCACCACCGCGGATCGCAACGTCGCGCGGGATGTCGATGCGGACGGGTTCCTTCTCGTCCCGTTCTCCGACGCCGAGGTGCTCGAGGTCTTCGGCGCCACCACGCGCGCGAAGCGGCTGATTGTCCTCGCCGATGATTCGCCACTGATCCACCGCCACACCGTGCCGCTCCTCGAGGATGACGGCTACGACGTGATCTCGGCGCACGACGGCGAAGACGCGCTCGCAAAGGTGCGGGAGCACAAGCCCGACCTCGTGATCACTGACGTCGAGATGCCGAGGCTCGACGGCTACGGCGTGTGCAAGGCGCTCAAGAGCGATCCGGCGACCGCACACCTCCCCGTCTTGATCTGCAGCTCGCTCGGGGAGACGACTGACCTCGAGCGCGGCTTCGATGCCGGCGCCGATGACTACCTTGTCAAACCGGTGATTCCCGAGGAGCTGTCAACTCGCGTCCGTGCGCTCGTGCTCGGCTCGTTGCCCGCGTCGCGCGAGCGCGTCCTCGTGGTCGACGATTCGCCGGCGCAGCGCCACTACGTTGCGGACTGCCTCGCACGCCAAGGCTTCGTGGTGACCACCGCGGAGAACGGCAAGATCGCGCTCGAGAAGGCCGCACAGATTCGACCCGCGCTCGTCGTCAGCGACTACGAAATGCCGGTCATGACCGGGTTCGAGCTCGTTCACGCATTGCGCCGGGATCCCGAACTCCGCCAGATCCCCGTCATCATGCTGACCGCGCGCGACTCCAAGCGCGACATGGCGCAGATGCGCGCTGCCGGAGCGTCGGCCTATCTCGTCAAGCCGTTCTCCCAGGACAAGTGCATCGCCCTCGTCGAGCGCACGCTCGCCGAGCGCCGCCTGATGGCCTACAAGGAAGCGTCCTCGCTGTTCATCTCCGAGGGTGCGCGCGCCGCGGCCGAGGATCGCGCGATGCGCGGCGAGACCCTCGCGTTTCGCGCCGATCTTCGCAACGTCAGTGTCATGTTCTCCGACCTCGTCGGGTTCACGCCGATGTCGGCGACGATGACCGCGCCCGAGCTGATCACGCTGCTCAACGACTACTTCGACGTCATGTGTCCGATCGTGAAGCAGCACGGCGGCGACATCGACAAGTTCATCGGAGACGCGATCATGGCGATCTATGACGAGGTCCGAGGTCAGCCGCCACCCGCGGTCCGCGCCGTGCGGGCGGCGCTCGCCA